>CAMWTK010000007.1 GCA_947177175.1 uncultured Treponema sp. | reverse complement strand
TAATACAGCGGCGTGAAAAATCCCAAAAGCACGATCATGAGCGCGTCCCGCAAAATTATGCTCGCGACTTCGCCGTCAAGCCACATCATCGCCACGCTCAGCAAAATCATGAGCGCCCCGCACGCCAGCGCGAACAGCGTCTCCTTGTCAACGCCAAAATGAAGCCATTTGTTTTTCATCGTTTGTTCTCTCCAGTGCAATGCATTTTTTATATGCGGCGATACACAGCGCACCCAGCCGCTTTCGCTTCGGCCACTGCCCAAAAAACTTTCGCCGTTCCGATAGTATACCATATTTTTCCGCCGCCCGGGGATGATTTTGGCAAAATTACGCCGATTTTCAGCATTGTTCACCTCGTACAAGTGTGATTTTTGAGCTCGTGATTATGATAAGGCCTCACACGATGTGAGTGTCAACAGGGCGGAGGGAAAAAATTGAATTTTTTTTGCGCGAGGGGGTCGGGAGGGTGGCGCGAGCGTTGACGAGAAATAACTTCTAGACAAAAATCACTGGTGCATAGTAGGATATAAGATATTTTTGTTTTTGGGGAAAATCATGAAAGAAAAATTCCTGCAACTCAGGCAGTTCAATTGGCGGCTGTTCGCGGCTTTGTGCGCCTTGTCGCTGATTCCTGCTGTCTATCAGACGCTCAAGACGTTCATTGTTTCGTCGAACAGTCCGGGCGCGGCGTTTGATATTGTGGGGCAGATGGAATGGTTCGACCTCATCAATGAGACGCTGCAGGCGTTTTTAATCGTTCCGCTGTACTCCATTCTCAACAGGATTTTTAAGGAGGGCAGGGAGAATTTTGCGGGGCACACGTTCAAGACGGGGCTTTTGACTTTTGTCGTGTACGCGCTTTTTTCGGCAGGCGTTCTCATATATGGCTCCGTGCTGGTGAGGACGATGAATCCCCATGAAATTGACGTGGCCGCCACCAGCTATTATCTGCGGCTTGAGACGGTCGCCTTTATGGTGGGGATAATCGTCCGTTTTGTGAATGTCGTTTTTGTCGTGGTCGGAAAAGACAGGAATGTTTATATTTTCTTGGCGATACATACCGTGCTTTCTGTCGTTGCGGATTTCGCGCTGATACCGAATTTCGGCGTGTACGGCATCGCGATGTCAAATATCATGGTGAACGCGCTGCTTGCCGCGGCGAGTTTTGTCATGCTGTACGCGCAAGGACTGACGAAGCCCTGCCGGTTTCATAAATCCGACATTCCTGTGCTCAAGGAATGGGGCAGGGTCGGATTTTTTTCGGGCATGCAGCAATTCATCGATAATTTCATCTATGCCGTGATGATATGCAAGATGGTCAATATGGTTTCCGGGCAGGGCAACTATTGGGTTGCGAACAATTTTATTTGGGGCTGGCTGCTGATTCCTGTAAACGCTTTGGTGGAAGTTATAAAGCGGGATTGCAAGGACGGTTATGCAAAGCTGCGGCGAGGAAACTACTATTTTATTGCCGCCGCAGTTGTCGCCGTTTGGGCGGTGACGGTTCCTTTGTGGACGCCGTTTTTCCGCTATGCCGAAAACCTGCCAGACGCAGGCGTGATTTTTGCCATTGTCATCAAGCTCGTGCCGTTCTATGTCGCCTACATCGGCGGCGCGATTATCGATAATATTTTTATCGGTCTGGGAAAGACGGCGTACAACGCGATCAACTCGCTCGTGATTAACGTCGTGTATTACGGGATTTTCTTCGTGCTTTATCTGACGGACGCGATTGCTTTCACGATGGACACGATTATAGTCATGTTCGGGCTGGGAATGGTCGCGCATTTTGCGCTGTCCCTGTTGCTGGAAAAAGTGTTCCTTAAAAGAATTGCATTGAAGCAATGACGGGCAATGCGTGTGCCGCCGTCAGCCGATTTCATGCGAGATGCGGTTGCTGTATTTTTCCACCCATTGCTGGCTCCATTTCACCCAGTCGAAAATACGGCCGTAGGTTTTCGAGCCGACGGGCGTGGACGTGAGCTTGTGTTCCATTCTCTGCCAGATTTTATCGGGGAAATTGCTCAGGAATTTGTTGTCGGGCTGATACGTGTCTATCATGATTTTTAATAGCCCGAACATTCTTTCGTCATTGCGTTGCAAGTTGCCGACATTTGCCCACGTCCAAAACACATAGATGAAGTCGTCGTATTCTTCCCCGATGAACGTGTTGTCCCAATCGATTATGCCCGTGATTTTGGAATCGTTGAAAACAACGTTTTGCGCGCCCAAATCTCCGTGGACGTACACGTTGCTTCCGAGATATTTTTTTGAAATGGTGTTGATAGCCTTCAACTCGTTGGTCATTTCTACGATAGTGGCTTCGCTCATTTCATACGTGTACGCGATTGTTTTGCCTTTGATATAGGTAAACAAATCTTTGCCATTTTTCGCGCCCAAATATCTGGGCGATTTTGTATAGCCGTTTTCTGCCAGGCGGTTTAAAAAAATGTATTCGCATTCGTTGAACGTCCGCTCCTTTTCAATCACGCTGTCCGCAAGCCTCACCGATAGGCCCGAATAGCCGCCGGCAAGGTACGACTGCTTTGTCCAAATGGATTGGACGCTGCTGTTTAATTCGTCCAGCTTCGCAAATAAGGTGTCCGTGCCGTCAAGTGCTTCTGTGGCACGAAACACGAGTGCGCGCCCGACCGTTTTATTGTCATGGAGCAAGTCGCCATTTTGCAGGATGCTGTCACAGCGCAGTCGTTTTGAAATGGCACGATTGTGCTTTATGCCGAAGTCCAATATTTCAAAAGCCTGTTTTTCATAATCCGCGGAATGCGTTACGGCAAAATGCAAAAGCCGACAAAGCAACGGGTGGACAAAAAATCCGCCGTCGTATCTCGCCAAAAAAGCATCGAAAATATTTTTCGCGGACAATATCGCCTACAAACTATCGTCTTGCAAAATGAAGTGGGAATCACCTGCCGTAATTTCATTTTGCAGATAAGCGTCGAATGTCTGCCAGTCATCCAAGCGGCAGATTTCAGATAGCGGGGCGGGGGGCATGCTTTTTCATTGTTGGGCACTGCCCCCCCCCTACACATGCGCCTCAAAGAACGAAAGCACGGTGTTCCATTTGTGGTCGCGGTTTTCTTTTTCGTTGAGGAATTCGTGGCGGGAGTTGTCGAACAGGGTGAGCGTTACGTCCGTCATGCGCGCTTTCTGCGTGTAGAAGCGGTAGAGTTTTTCCACGCCTTTGCCCATGTCGCCCACGGGGTCGTCCTTGCCCGACACGAGCAGCAGGGGCAGGTCTTTTTTCAGCCCGGCGATGTAGCGTTTCGTGTAGAGGCTTTTCAGCCCCTTGAAAAAGTCGCGGTAGAATCGGTTGCTGCACGTGAACGAGCAGTATGCGTCCGCATGGTAGGCGGCGTTGTTTTCCGCGTCGGCGGAGAGCCATTCCCCGTCCGCGAACATTTTTGCGTATGCGCCGAATGACTGGCGTTCGATGAACGTGGCGGGCTTTTTTTCGGGGAAAAGGTGCGCGACGACCGAGCCGAGGTACACGTCAAAGTCTTTTTTGTAGTTGCTGCCCGCAATGACCGCGCCGTCGGTTCGGTCGCCGTATATGCCGATGTAACTTTGCGTCAGGAACGAGCCGTAGGAAAAGCCGAGGACAAAATGCCTGAGGGCGGGATACTTCGCCCGGTAGTGGGCGGTGATTTCGCCCTCGTCGCGCACAGTGTCCTTGAACATGTGTCCCGCGCTGTAGCCGAGCGTGTCCTTGTCCGTTTCGCCGTGTCCGCGGTGGTCGTCCGCAACGACGATGAATCCGTGGGCGTTCAGGAATCGCGCGAAGGCATCGTACCGTCCGCTGTGTTCCACCATGCCGTGCACAATCTGCACGATGCCCCGGGGATTTTCCATGTCCGCCCACTCGCGCACAAAAATTTCTTTTCCGTCAAAACTCTTGAAGACCATGATTCGCTCCTTACCGGCAGGCAGTCAGCACGAACGCCCTGTTCTGTCAAGCATACCACAGGCGCGGGCAAAAAACAATGCATCCCTTGCGGTGACCGTTCGCATTATATGATGAAAGATTGTGTTTGCGCCGTCATTCTCTGCTAGCAAAAAAGCAGGAAAGGTGGTATTATTTTCCTGTGTTTTCCCGGGATGTTCGCAAGGAGTTTGCATGAAAAGGCGGTTTGTTGTGCTCGTGTTGTGCACGTTTGTATGTGCGGCGGGGTTTTGCCATGCACAGGACGGCGGGGAACGGGCGAGCGTGGCGGCGGTTTCGGTGCGCGACATCGATTTTGTGGAGCCGTCTTTGCGGCTTGCGGATTTTGTGGTGGGGCAGGCGATGCGGGGAGTGCGTTTTTCCCATGAGGAGGCGAACGCCCGGTCAGCCGCGACCGAAAACAAGCCGGCGGCGAAACGGCATCGCATTTGGCGCGTCCTTGCTGAATCGTGCATGGAGCTGTTTGGCGGAGTCGCGACGGATGTGGTGATCACTGCCATGGACGATATGCCGCAGGAGACGACCGCTTTGGTTGCCGATTCCGTGGCGAGCGGCTTCGATTTTTTAGGTGATTTGGTTTCCGGCGACAGCACGGAAGCGCAGTTTTTGAAAGCAGCGGACAACTGCAACAAGAATCTTGTGCTGACGGAAGCAGTCGGGCAGTAAATCGGCGGATAGTCCTCCGAAGTGTCCTCAAGGGGTTTGTATGAAGAGACGTTTTATCGTGCTTGCGCTGTTTGTTTTTGTGTGTGCGTCGGGATTTTGCCAGGTGCAGGACGATGACAGTTTCGGCGGGGATACTGCGAAGCCGGCAGAATTTTCGGTGCGGGACATCAAGTTTTTGGAACACGCCCCGAAATTTATCAATCTCTTGGAATACCAAACGCCGCAGGGGGAGCGCATTCCCTATAAGGAAGTGAACGCGCTGTTGCTTTCTCTTCCCGAAAACAAGCCGCTGATGAGACGGCATCGCGTTTGGCGGGTCGTCACCAATGTGTGCGTCGGGGTGCTGCTTGCCAGTATCGCTACGGAAGTAACGTGTACGTTTGTGGACGATATGCCGCACAAAACGGCTGTCGAGACTGCTTCGCTCGTGGCGGGCAGTTGCGGTTTCTTTGGGTCGTTGCTTTCGGGGTACGTTTCGGTTACGCCATATCTGAAAGCCGTGGACAATTACAACAAGAATCTCGTGCTGACGGAAACAGTCGGGCAGTGATTTCGTTTTGAGGGAGAACGCAGGATTCTCCCTCGTCTCTGTCTGCCGGTGCTCTATCGCCTATTTTCCCGTCGGCGAAAGGCGGATCAGCTCAATGCCTTCTTCCCTGCCCAGATTTCTGCCGTACTGTTTTTGCGCGGAATTGTTCCAGTGTTCGTGCACGCCGAGGTTTGTAAGCCGCTTTCCGTTGCCGTCATAATAGGCAGTCCCGGACGGGGCGTTTCCCACAAGGCCGGCTTCGTGGAGATAGTTTTCCACGTTCGGGTTGTTGCGGATCGCGCCGTTCTGTTCCTGCAAAGTCGGCTCGTTGGCAAGGAAATCCGCGCTCACCGAATCAATCGCGACTGGGTCCTGCGACACAAAAATGCTGGAAGTAAAATCGCCGTTGAACGGGAGCTGCCGCCAGGTGGCATTTTCTTTCGTGACGGACCTGCCTTCTGACGGAGCGCAGATGCGCGCGTCCAGCAGATACAGCACCGTCTTTTTGCCGATTTGCCAGTTTCCCATCAGGTCAACGAGCGGGCTGTAAATCGTCATGTCGTTTCGTGACAGCCACTGATGCAGGTTCGCGCCTTCGGGCGGATACATTTTATTTCCGTTGATGAACGAGCCGAAGTGATTTTTTCCGCACAAGGTGATTCCGTAGCTGTGCCCTTTCAGGTTCGCCAGGTTGATGATGTACTTCGCTTCCGTCACGCACGTGGGAAGATAATTTACGTTGCCGCTGAATGTGTGCGACCAGTTGATCGGCGCATGTTTGTCCGCCACGCCATTGTCGCGCCCGACAAAACGGATGCCCCGGAGATTGCCGCTCGTACACAGTTCTACCATATAATTGGGGAACAGGCGCGACACGTCGTACATGGTGATGTCCTCGGGGGAAACGCCGGCTTCTTCCACGAGGGAGCGCAGCATCGCCTTGAGCAAAACCGCATTGGCATAGCCCATGTGTGTTTTCCCGGAAATGTCATTGTCGAATACCGCCGAGCCGTTCATGTTCACCTTGATTGCGATTTTCTCGCCTGCGCGGTATTCGTTTCCGCCGTTGTGCGCGGTGAACAAGGCCGACCACCCGGCTTTTACGCTGTCTTTGCCGCCCAGCGCGGCGATGCTTTCGTTCAGCATTCGGAGGATGCGCGATTCGTCAAAATGGTTTGTATCCCACCAATAGCCGCGTCCGTCCCATGAAACGGCATCCGGGTCGTGCGCCCAGACCACCCGCCCGGGCATCGCGCCGATGCCCGTTCCATACGCCTCATGCGCCGGGAAAATGCCGTCATAGGCAATTTCTGTTTTTGCGTTCATCGCGTTTTCCTTTGCGGATTTCGCTTTTTCCTCGCACGCCGCGAAGGAGGCAATCGCCAAAATATTGCACAAAATAGCGGTCATTTTTTTCATCGGTTTTTCTCCAAGTTATCGATATTCATTCTACTTCAACGAATAGTATTATTTTTGACCGTGTTGTCCTTATGCGAAAAATAATCTTGAAAATAACTACCTAAAATACGCTCGACTGCCACCGTTTTTGCTTGTCCTGACCGTTCGCAGAATTTATCAAGTTGCTCGTATATACTTCTTTCTATGCGACAGGACAATATCTTATAATCTTTTCGTGGGCGTGCCATACTAAAACTCCTTTAACAAAACATCTGTTTTGCGATGTCATCGTTGATAATTCCTTTTACAACAAGTCTATTTTGATATGCATCAGTAGTTTCTGACATCATATTTAAGAATAAATCTTTGAGAGCGTATTTGTTCTTTTCAAACCGCATAGCGAAATTTCTAAGCAGTGAAAAAGTCGTGATATAGATATTTAAATCAGATGTATATGGAAATAGTTTCAATTTCTCTATCACGGTAAAAATATCATGAGAGCCTTCTTTTGGAAAATTATTCAAAACCATCAATCCGTTTTTAATTTTCTTCTCACATTTAAAGTTGTAACTAACTATATCATTGAGAAGGCGACGGCAACTCTCCAAAGAGTCATTTTGAATGTCTACTTCAACAAAACATTGTTCATCGGCTATCGTATAGACATATCCATCAAATAAAAGCGACTTGTTAAGATTCGTATTTGCGGCGAAATCAAACAAACAATTCAAATATGAAGACGCGATGATATTTGAGGGGGCAATAGCCTGTGGTTCAACAATTCGTTTCAATACTTCAAAATCATTGACAGCATTATATTTGTATGATTCAATCCGCAAATTCTGTTTTGAGCATTTTATGGCACAAAGCAGACAGTATATGCATTTGTTCTCTTTTAAATCAATATCAATGTACCCCTGTTCAAGTTGCTCGTTGGCAGGTCCGTATTGAAACAATCTGATGGGACAGGTATAGCGCTCTGATTTCAGATTGTAAAAACTCGTTTTTTCGACGACATCATTATTCGAACAAGTTTTTCTGTTGCATTCGTCACAAATTCTCCTGTCAATAATTTTTATTCGCATATTATACCTCGGCAATTCCATAATTATGGAACAGTGCAGAAAAATCAATTTTCTGTTTATTCCAAATTGTATTTACACACATTGAGACAAGTGTTTTAAAATCAAACGCTATAATTTTTATTTTCCATTCACTGTATGCCGCATCAATAAATTCTTGTATTTCTGTCATTGCCGTCGGATGGTCATAACCAATTAGTAAAGAGGCAAAATCTAAATCTGATACATCTTTATAAAAAAGAATTTTATTTTCCAACGCCTGCCTTGCACCTTTCATATTGTATGTAGGAGTTTCTGTACAAGATTTTATCTCGGCAGGAATTACATGTCCATCAAATTGTATATAAGCATCTGCTCTTAGCAATTCGCCTCTGCAATCTAATCCCATTGCCTGAAAAAGAGAATGAATGAACGGATAAAAAGTCGTTTTGTCGCTTGTCCTATATCGTTCTACTATTCTTTCAATAATCTCTTCTTTCTTTGAGCATTGTTTCTTTGCGGCGAGTATTTCAGAAATAATAATTGCTTTATTTATATGAGATTTTATGAAATTGTCATAATCTTCTGCTGAATAATAACTTGGCTTAAGACGCAATACACCACTTGCAATCTGGCTGTTTATGACTTGAACCTGCTTTTCTTTTTTGGAGGGAGGCCTTCGAATATTCTTTTCCAAAAGCCAGTTTACATTAGTTTCAGGAATAAGCTGATACGGAGAAAATACAGTCTGATTATCCGTGTCCTTTACTGCATAACCGCCCCTGTCGAGCATATTATTGTAGCCGAAATTACAGATTTTTTTCTGTTCCAAAAGATTCTTTTTTCGAAAACTGTATGGAGTCCAAAAAGTTATTTTTCCTTTTGACTGCATTGATTTCTTTATGGCATCAACATATTTTTTGCCTTGCGCAGTACAAATATAATAGTTGTCGCCCGCAATACTTATGCTTTTCCTCTCAAGTATGTTGCAAATTCTTAAAATCTGATTTATTGTACGAGTGATATTTGAAGCTTGCTGTAATGGAGTTCCTTTTTGCGTTTTAGGGAAATGTTCGTGTGTAACAGGGATTTTTTTCCTTTTTGCACGAAATTTTCTTACTGTATTTACGAAATCATCAATTTCTTCTATTGGGTATGTTGTTATGACCGGCATTTCTGATGTGCTGATTTTATAATCAAGACAAGCTAGCGCATAACATATTTCATAACCTAAATAACAATTAAATGTTAAGTCACAGTAATACTCATAAACTTCGGATGTTGTGGATATTCCCATAAATGCTTCAAGAAGCAAGGAAAAATCTGGGATAGTATTTTGGTTATCAGGGAATACCCTTTTCAATAGTTTTTCGCCCAAATCTGTTATCGCATATAGCTCAGAATCATAATCGGTGGAAACCAAGCCAAGGACACGAAGAATCTGCATTCGAGCCTTCGCATTCTGCAAAATAGAATTGTGTCCTTCCTCTATATCTGTATTATTCATAATATCGATAATATCATTGCCCATTTTTCCCGCACTTGTTATCATCGAAGCGTTTATAGCTATTTCGGCTACAGCCTTTTTAGTAAAATATCCATTCTCATCGGCATAACCTACAGAATTCATCATTTCATTAAGTAGCATAAGATTTTGATAGATATTTCCTTGATTTTGTAGCTTTATATAATTTTTGCTCATATCATTTTCCTATTTGCGACAGACGTTTTTTTGCAATACTACACCATCTTTGCTCAATTTCAATGCCTGTCCAGTCTATTTTATTTCCGTTGGCGTTTAATCTTTCACAACAAACACCAAGCGTCCCGGAACCATGAAAGGGATCTAAAATGCTTCCCTTATATATTCCATTTTCCATTGGACAGAAAGCCTTTATAATTTCTGTAATAAGAGATTCTGGTTTTTGGGTTGGATGTTCTGTTTTTTCATTTTTAAAAACTTTCCCAGAAAGCGTCGGAAACTCCCAAATATCCCCACGCATCGAACCTTTGGGATTAGGTTTCCATATCTTTTTTTCGCCATCCGTATCCTTGTAAGTTATGGCATTTTTCAGCCGTTCGGCACTTTTATATGGAATCCTTACTTCATCAACATTGTACGTCCATATTTTCTTATCATTTGAAAACCATAAAAAAGGCTCATAATGCGTTGCCGGCTCTTTTTTTGAACGTGAAAAGCCATTTTTATAATGCCATATATTCATTCGTCTATAATGCAAACCAGCATCGTACATAGCGATTTGTACATAACAAATGTAATCATGTATGCCAAACCAAATAATACTTCCTGTCGGAGAAAGCAATTTTTTTAGCTTCAGTATGCGTTCATTGGTTATGCGTATAAAATCGTCAACGGAAAGACAGTCAGTTTTATTGCCGAAATCTTTATGAATATTATAAGGCGGATCAGTAAGTACTAAATCATATTGTATATCTTTTGCTATTAAATCATTAAGCAAACTGTCAGAGTCGCCGCAAATTATGCCATATATATTGTCCATTGATATTTATTCCTTATATTTTTTGAATATAAGTACATATTGGTGATGTATGTTCTCTACATACGCAAACGGATAACCATAAGGCAAAAGATTCTTATGATTTTGTAATAAGATTTTCACCCCTTGTAATTTCAGCACACCGCCATCCGGAATTTTTTCCTTATTCAATTTCTGTATCAAATCACTATGAAAACTAATGAAATCCGATTTGTCACGAAAGTCAGAAACAACCAAAGCCATATATTTATTAAATTTGATGAGTCTTGCACATTGCAAAAATATCCTATCAACAAGAATTTTTAGGAACTCTTTATAATCCTTTACATTACCTAAGTCCCGTTCATCTTCTGAATACTTTGTATCAAGGTTGTTTGCGACACGATTTGTTTTGACTTTCTGGTCTTGTTTTCCCAAAATTCCCCAATAAGGCGGACTAGTTACCATAAAATCAAAACTATTTGTTTTCATTTTGAGTAATTCCGCACAAGAATCTCCGTTAATGAAAATATGATTTTCGCTTGCTCCTTCGCCGACTTCCATTTCAAGCCGCTTTTTCGACAAATCATACCATTTCTTAGAAAGTTCTATGCTTGTGCAAATACGACCGTTCAATTCACAGGCTTTTGCAGTTGAGCCAACTCCGCCAAATGGATCCAAGACAGACATTCCCTTTTTTGTAAAAAAAACTATCAAATGCCCGATATCCTGAAAAGAGTATGGCGCAGGATGCAATTTCTCAATTTGCGCTTCAGGACTGTCAGCACCCAAACCTTTTTGGTAAAAAAAACTTTTTGTTTCGGGAAGCCAGTCCTTACCCGTCAAATCATTCAAACTGTTTCGGGAGTCTACCGTTCCCTCCACTAGTTCTTTGTAGTTATTCGTCTGCATAAAAGTATATAAGTCATCCGAATCTATATACTTTCTGTCACCAATTGTATGAATGGTAATGAAGCCATTATTTATAATTTTATCAAAATTGTGCCGTGACAATTCGGACACTTGCATGGCACGGGCTTTTGTCAGTCTTTCCATTTTTAAATCTGCTCCCTACCTCTAATATTATAATAGTTTTGTACTGCGTTTGCAATACAAATATTTGTTTTATTGCTGCCCGAAATCTGACATAAAATTCTGAATTGCTGTACAATCTCATATAGGGAATTGCAAAACACAAGGACGTAAAAATACCTTACGCCGCCGCGCTCTGCCACTTGCCGCGCAGGAAATGCGTCCACGAGATAACAAAACCAAGTCCCCAGCCAAAAATCGTGTTCCACCAAATCATGCGGTAGCCCGCGCCCGGAATCCCTTGAAAAAGATAGGTCGCCGCCACGCGGACTGTCAATGCGCCGGTCGCCACAAAGGTGGAAAACAGCGCATTGTTCGCGCCCTGAAACAATCCCAGCAGCGGAAAATAGGACGCAAACAGCGGCAGGCAAAGCGCCACAAAGCGCACGTGTGCGGAACAATATGCCGCCGCCTCCTGCCCCAGTCCGAACGTCGCGACGATCGGACTTGCAAAAACAAAAACCACCGTCACTATGCAGACTGAAATGATTTCTGAAATTAAGACGGTTTGCTTTGCGCCGGCTTTTACCCGGTCGAGCCTGTTCGCGCCGATGTTCTGCCCCGTATACGTTCCCTGCGTCGTCATCAGCGCGCTTGCGGGCAGCGTCATATAGGTCTCCACTTTTTGGGCGACCGAAAAAGATGCCGTCATCGCCTGGCCGTAACTGTTGACGGTCCGTTGAATGAAAACGAATCCGAACGACACGATGAACTGCTGCAACGCCATGGGAAAGCCCGTTTTCAGCGTCTGCTTCGCAAGCCGCCATGTAAAGGTGAATTCGTTCAGCCGCCAGCGGAACAGCGGATATTTTTTCATCATATAGATAACGCCCACGACGAATGAAAGCGCCTGCGCAATATCCGTGGCAATCGCCGCGCCCGCCACTCCCATGTTCAGGTTGTAGACGAACAGAATGTCAAGCACGACATTGACCGCGCTGGCAACGAGCAGAAAATACAAGGTCGCCTTGCTGTCTCCGATGCCGCGGAGGATTGCGGCTACAATATTATACCCGAACTGGAAAATCAGCCCCGCCGCATACATCTTGAAATAGGTGTCTGCCATGGGAATCAGGCTTTCGGGCGTTGCCAAAATATGCGCAAGGGCAAATCGGCTGCTTGCAATGCCCGCCGCCGTCGCCAACACGCCCATCGCGAGCATGATCAAAAGCGACGACGATGCCTGCCTGCGCATTTCGTCCGTTTTGTCCGCCCCGAAAAGCTGGGCAATCAGAATGCACGCGCCCGCCGAAAAGCCGTTTGCCAGCGCAAGGAACGCCATGGCAAGAACGCCGCACGCGCCCACCGCCGCCAAGGGAGATTCCCCGGCAAAATTGCCCACGATGATCGTGTCCACCGTGTTGTAAAGCTGCTGCAATAAAAGCCCCAAAAGCACCGGGATCATAAAGGACAAAATGCCTTTCCACGGCGCACCGTGCGTCAATGATTTATTTTTCATCGTTTTTTAGCTCCTAAAATGAAACGGCATTTATAGGGAAGCACCAAGCTGATAGGCTTCTTTCGTCTTTCCTTTGCCCAGCACTTCGCCCAAATTTTTCCAGCCGAGATTTCTTTCATACGTCCGATACCATGTTACGGCCTGCGAATAATCGCCGCCGCCCGCAGTCATCAGCAGCACGCTCTTTTTGGGGAATCTGCCATATCCCAAGCATTCAAGCTCCGCATATAATCTGTCGGCTGCGGTTTTCAGCGTGCCAGTTATCGTCCAAAAATACAGCGGAGAAGCAAAAGCAACCACATCGGCACTTTCAAACTCGGCATAGATTTTATCCATATCGTCCTTTTGGCTGCATGGACTTTTGGAATCTTTTCCTGCCCGCAAACATCCTTTGCAGCTGTGGATTTCCATTCCGTCAAGATAAAAAATCTTTACCTGATTTCCTGCGGATTCCGCCCCGTCTGCAAATGCTTCAACCAGTTTTGCCGTGCTTCCGTTTTTTCTTGCCGCTCCGTTCAGAATGATAATTTTTTTGTTCATCTGTTTTACCCTCTCCGCCTTGCTGTTGCCAATTAGTGAACGATCTCAAAAGCATCCCGTTCTGTGTACAGCTTCCAGAATTCTTCGGCAATCGTATTCGGCGCATAGAATTCGTTAGAACCGATTGTGCCTGTTACTTGCACCGTTCCGAGATAGATGCCTTTTTCTTTCAGGACGGGGGAAAGTGCCTGCACCATTGCCCGCAATGCCGCCTTGTCCATGGAAAGCGGCAGATAACCCGCATAAGGCTGCAAGGCAAGCCCGCCGCCGGTAACAAGAATCGCGCCTTTCTTTGCGGCAAATTCCGCTGTGTCCGCCAGCCTGATGCAGTTGTACGCCCCGGCCGCATCTGCCGCATACCGTTCAACAAGCGTCTGCGCGGAAATTTCCACTTCGTCATCCGCAACCGTGATTCCCACATTGTAGAACAGCACGTCGGGAGTGCCATACGTTTTTATGATTTCACGGAACGTTTCTGCAAAGGCATCAAAGTCCGCCACATCCGCCGCCTGCGTATGCACTTCAATTCCTTTTGCCGCAAAATCCGCCGCATACGTTTTCAGATGTTCCGCATTCCTTGCCATCAAAATCACGCGGAAATCATTGCTGCCGAATTTTTCGGCTACGCCGTTCCCAAGCCCTTTGCCTGCGCCGACAACTACGATTGTTTTCTTCATTTTTAGAAGCCTCCTTTCATTTGCTTGCTTGTAGTATGGCAGACTTTTGCTTGACGTGGAATCCACAAAATTGTTACAATGGTTTTTAGAAAATCTAAAAGCGAGGCGAAGCATGTACAGCCATGAATTGGTGACGCTCATAACCGTCGCGGACAAGGGCAGTTTTCTGAAAGCGTCCGAAGCATTGTATACCACGCCCGCGTCCGTGATGAATCAGATCAACAAGCTCGAAGGCAGCGTCGGCGTGAAACTGTTCGAGCGGACGAACCAAGGAACGCGCCTTACGGCTGCGGGACGCGCGTTTTACGAAGACGCGAAGCGGCTCATTTCGTTTGCCGAAGCCGCAGTCAAAAGGGCGCGACAGCTTGCCGCCCCGGGGCAAAAAGTCATCCGCGTGGGCACTTCAATCTTGCGCCCGTGCAAAAGGCTCATCGAATGGTGGAACGCAATTGACGACGGAAGCCTGCCGTATCAGATAGACATCGTTCCGTTCGATGACGACCCGAAAAGCCTGAACGCCGTCATAGCATCGCTCGGAAACAACATCGACTGCTTCATCGGTCCGTGCGATTCGATTGAGTGGCGGGCAAACTACAATATCCTGCAATTTGACAAAATCCCCTGCCGCATAGCCGTCCCGAGAAAACACCGCCTCGCAAAAAAATCGCGGCTCCGCTGGTCGGACTTGGACGGCGAAACGGTGATGCTCGTGAAACGGGGCAACTCCGCCGTCCTCGACAGCATGCGCGACGACATCCTGAAAAACCACCCGTCCGTCACAATCGCGGACGCAGACAATTTCTACGACACGTCCGTGTTCAATGAATGCGAGCGCATGAACTGCCTCATGGAAACGCTCGACATCTGGAAAGAGGTACACCCCGCGCTTTTGACCCTGCCCGTGGAATGGAACTACGAAGTGCCATACGGTGTCATCTACGCGAAAAAGCCGGACGAAGCCATGCGGGAATTCATCAGGATTATGCAGAGGAGCACGCGCAGGGCGGGCGGACGCTGAGTGGCGCGGGCAGGGCTGGCGGGGCTTTGACACGTTCCCCGTGCAGTAAGTACAATCATAGGTATGAAACCATTTACCGACAAAGAAAGCGCGGTCGTTCCGCGCAAAAGCCGGACTGCGGACAGAATTCGCGTCGCCCGGTGGCTTTCAGCGCATGGAATCGTGCTTGAGCAAAGTTTTGCAGGGAGACTGCGCGCGTTTGCGGTCTCGTATAAAAAAACAGCGGCATCCTGATTCGGGATGTCTACGCGCGGCTCGGCTGCTCTCCGCAACTTGTCTGTTACTGGGAGTCCCGCCCGTATTCCCTCCGAACCCGCCGATCCATTTTTGCGACCATCAAAAAAGCCCGTGCGCTGTTCACTCTTTCCAAAGCAGACGGCGAATCCTTGGCTCGTGCGGCGGGAATTTCACTTTTTCCCTGCGGCGATCTCTATGAAAAAATCCGCGAGCATTACGACGGCTCGTGGCGCAGCCTTTGCGCGGCATGTATGCTCAGCGAGCGGATGTTCCGTGCATACCGTCGCACCGGCGCGACAAAACAGGCACTCCTTGCCGTCTGCGTTTTTCTTTCGCTTGGTAGCGCGGAGGCGGACGCATTCCTTTCGTCGCTCGGCTGGCGGCTTTCGCCGTCGCTTGCGCAGGACTGCATCGTCGCCTGGTTTCTCGATCACCGTCGCCACGAGCATTCCCGAACTGCCGTCCTTGACGAATTGAACGAATTGTTCGGAAGCCTTGGAATTCCCCGCCTGATGACGCAGACGGGGAATTTTTTTTCGCCGTGAAGAGCCAGGCAGCGTATCGGGGCATGAAATTTTCCGCACGAATAAGAATCCATTACCGCTTTCTTTTTTCTTGGCGTGGTATGTTAGGTCTGTCGGGCGCAGTTCCGGCGGAATTCAAGAATACGGAGGACACGCATGGCGGTCTGGAACAAAAAGGAAGGCGCACGGGCGGAAAAAACGCCGTCGGTCGATCTTTCCGACGTGATAAAGGGAATGCAGAAGGCGGTGAACGAAGCGCAGAAGTTGCTTGAAATGCACAGCCTCAAGTCGCTCAAGGATTTCTTCCACGAAGGCGGCGAGCCGAAGACGCTCGAGCTGCACCTCGCGGGCGACAACTACCTTGAGGTGCCGGTTCTTTCGCTCGCGAATCACAACTCGCTGATGATTGACCGGCTGTCGATGGAATTTGAGGCGAAGATTGCGCAGGTGGGAATCCATGGCGCGGAAGATCTGCTCAAGGCGGTGACTCGCGACGGCGCAATCGAGGAGGACGGCGGGGAGCGCGCGCAGGAGCAGACGGCAGTGTTCGGAGTCGGGTTTTCAGGCGAACCGGGCGGAAATACCATCAAGGTGAAGATGGAATTTGCCGCCGCCCGCCAGCCGGAAGGACTTTCGCGCATCATCGACGAATACAACAAATTTGTCGTGCCGTACCGCGCCGCAGAGGACGGGGACAATTCGCCGTGGAAAGACGGCGACGGGCGCGGCGGAAAAACCAGAATCTAGGAAACGCGCGGCATCACGTGCGGGCGCGCCGTTCTTCGGCCGGGGGCGGCGCGCCATGGGCGGGGGCTGTGCGCGGACTGGAATATATCAATTCATGCAATGGAGGACGTATGGGAAAAATTGCAGAAATGATGGGCGGACTGCCCATGAAGGACCTGATTGGCTCGCCGCTTGTTTCGGTGGTTGAGGCACAGAAAGGACTTGCCGGCATGATGATTGACTACGTGAATCATGTCGGCTATGAAAAAGAAGGCTCGACGGACGCGCGGATGCTCACGTTCAACCTGACAAAGCCCGTCATCAGCGGTGACGCGGTGTCTGTCACGGACATACGGATGCAGGCGCCGTTGCTCGGTATGCTCCCGATGCCGTCTCTGCTGGTGGATCACGTGACCATTGACTTTCAAATGGAAGTGACCGCCGCGGAGTCAAGCAAGGACGAGTCGTCGGCAAGTGCGGAGGTGACGGCCGGATACAAAGGATTCGGTGTCACCGCGAGCGTCACTGGAAAAGTCAGCACGAGCAAGGAGAATACGCGCTCGACGAACCAGACGGCGAAATACCAAGTGCACGTGGAGGCGAACCAGCAGCCGCAGACCGAATGCATGGCAAAGCTGATGGACATGTTCGCATCCTGCACCGAGCCGGTTTCTATTACGGGCCACGCCGAAAAGGCTGCGGCCTAACAGGAGGCGGAAAAAATGACGGCAGACAGATACGGGGCGGCTGAAGAAAAAGAAGTCGCGATGAACGGCGTGCGCATTTCCGACCTGATTGCGGCTCCGCTCACGGCCGCCGCCGATGCTCAGTCCGAGCTTGCCCTGCGCACCGTGGAATTCATCCGCGGCGTCGGCATGGAGACAGACGAGAACGGCAGGACGGCGGCAAAGAACATTTCGTTCGGCGTGAAAGCGCCTTCGGGCGACGGAGACGGAACAAAGGAAATCGAAGTCAGCGCCCCGCTGTTGGCCGTCGTTCCCGTTCCCAGCCTTGCGGTGGAAGAAATAGACGTCGGCTTTCAGATGGAAGTCACGTCCGCGCAGAACGGCGGCGATGGCAGCGGCATTGTGATGTGCGGGCAGGTTTCGTCCAGCGCGGATCAGACGCGGGAATCGAATCAGAGCGCGAAATACCAAATCAGCGTGAAGGCAAGGCGGCAGCAGCAAAGCGAAGGGCTGAGCCGGCTGCTCGACATCCTTGCGTCGGTCGTGCAGGGCGTATGACGGATTGCGCGGCAGCCGTGCGGTTGCCGCGCATATTTTTAAGGCAGTTCGGAGGAACAAATGAAAGAGACAATGGGCGGCGCGGTGACAAACGAAAGCCGCCAGAAAGTGATGAAGATTCTCGGCGAGTGCGGATGCTATTTCCTTTCGCTCGTGCAAGTTGCGGAGCGGCTCACCGGAAAGCGGATTGACGCGGTTGAGGCATACCTCGACGCGCTGATAAAAAAGCGCACTGACGGAGAGGCGACGATGCTCGATCCTGCGGCAGTGCTTTCGGCGATGGCGGGCGGAATTTGGACGGTGCGCAAGGAAACGCCGGACTACGTTCCGCGCGACGGCGAAACGGAAGTGCTTGTGTTCCAGAACGGAGCGTACACGCATTTTGTTCTCGGCAACGGAGCGGGCGGCGTTCTTTATGATCCGCTCGGAAACTCAAACACCGTAGCGCATGGACGCATTATCGGAAAGCGGATATTCGCGCGGGTATAGCACAAGGAGCAGGGGCATTCGATGAGACGGGCGGTTTTTGCGGCGGTGCTGCTTCTTTTTGCGGCAGCATCTCATGCGCGCGACTATCCCCTTGGAATATACGTCACTGAGCTGTACAATTTCGATTACGCGGGTCAGACGTTCTGCACGGACTTCTGGCTGTGGTCGGTGTACGGCGGTGCAGAGACAGACTTCCGTGAGACAATCGACATCGTGCATGACCTTGGCTCATCGGTGCGCATTTATTCCTCGAATTCGGCCGGCGGGGAGCGGTTCTGGATGCAGCAGAAGATAAACGCGCAGATTCAGTGCCGTTGGGATATGAAGCGTTTTCCGTTCGATTCCGCGGATCTTTCGATTTTGCTGGAAGATTTCCGGGACATCGGCGACATCCGCTTCCTGCCTGACACGGTGAATTCCGGCATTTCCCCGCTGATTGACGTTGACGGATGGAACGTGACGGGATTCTCGCTTTCCGAAACGGCGGTGGATTACGGCACGAATTTCGGGGACATGCGTCGGACAGAAAAGGAAGCGGTCTATTCGCGTGTCGCGGCGACCGTCAGCCTGACCCGCGTGCGTCCCTGGGTGACGTTCTTCAAGATGACTTCCTGCGTCTTTATTTCGCTCGTGCTGTCGTTGCTCCCGTTTTTCATGAAGCCCGAAACTGATTCCCGCCTCGCGCTTCCGAGTGCCGCGTTGTTCGCCGTCGTCGGCAACAAGTATGTCGTCGATTCTGCCGTGCCTTCGTCCGCCGCGCTCACGCTCCTCGATTCGATTCATTCGCTTTCGCTCCTCTGCATCCTGCTTGTCTGCGCCGTCATTATCCGCACCGATGGAATGCGCGCCACCCATGACCGCAGCGAACTGCGGCGGAGCTTCGTCATTGACCGGCTTGCCGCGTGCGCCATAAGCCTCGTGTACGTTGCCGCAAATACTATGCTCGTCTCGCGGGCGTTCGGATTCGGCATGACAAGGTGACGGGAGAGCCGCAGATTCGTTAATCAAGCTATTCGGAAATAGCCTGAAGCCGATCTTGTTTATTGGAAGCCGGCGGAGGACATCGTTTCGCTCGTGGAGGGGAGCGCGGAAAGATTCGCGCGCGTGGCGCAGGACATGGCGGAAATCGGAAACCGTCGCTACCGCTGGGAGACCATCGCGCGGCAGTACAATACGCTGTGGTGAGCGAGGTGTTTTTGCGGCAAGGATTGGAGCACCTGCCGCAGGCAGTCCCGGAGATAGCACGAAGTGCGTACGGAGGGATGAGCCGCGGTTAGTCGGCGAAGTGCGTAAAGCCTGTTTTTTGTGAAGCGAAGCGCAACAAAAAGCCGCCCGAAAGAAAGGGAAAACTAAACCTGCTTTCTGCCCGATTCGGTGAGGACAAAATGCCCCGCCCCGTCCTGTGCGACGAAGTGCTTTGCAAGGCAGCCGTCGAGCGCGTTCCGGGCGGCTGCGTTCTGTTCCCCGGAAAATCTGCCGGTGATTTCTTCCGCCGTGAGCGTTCCGTTCCCGCCGATGAGGGCGAGCAGCTCCCGCTCCAGTGCCGTGGCGAGGAAAGCGTGTTGTTCCGGCGGATTTTTCTGTGCCATCGGGGTGATTCTATCAGATTTCTGCGGGAATTCCAACGGCAGGGCAACATTTGCCTTGAGTGTACCAAAAAGCCGCGCACACCGTTTCTGATGTGCGCGGCTTTTTTATGCCCGCCGCAGGCATTCTAAATATGATATATACCTTACGAAATTATCATATATAAAATAACCACTCGCCGCTACAGTTTTCTGTATCTTTCGCACTCCATTACCCTGCCCTCGACGTTGCGCTCGCGCCTCCGTCCTCAAAACAAGACTATGACCGGATCTTTCAGTATTTTGCCGCGTTGCAGGATGTTGCTGCTTTTCCAGTATTTCTTGAAGTATGCGGGCGTCATCTTTTTTTCGTAGACGGAGAAAAGATATGCTGTGTGTTCGAGCCAGTACGGTCCGTTCACGAAATCAAGATCGCCTGGAATCATTCGTGAATCGTCGGCGAACATAAATTCTATTGTCGCTTCTTCGGTAAAATATCCTTGGTTTATAAAACCACTTATCTCGCAAACTTTGTTTTCACCTTTCATCAGAATACTTTTGTCCGAGCTTAGGATTCGTTTGCCAAACCTTGTTGCTTCCCTCTTTATGTACCAGAGATTTTCGCTGTCATATTTGTTGGGGATGATGATGTCGCCGTCAGAATATTTGCCGAGGCATTCGCCTTTTGATGAGAATTTGAAAATGCAGAAATATTTTTCTTTGTCCCTAAGAACAACATGGATTGTGCCATTGGCGTATGTGAAGAAGCTTACCTCGGAATATAATCGACTTATTTTGTATGAGGAGGGCATGTCAAGGACGGCAATTTCGTTTTCTTTGAATTCAGTGCCGGAAAACCGTACCTCTTTGAAAATATATCTGTTGTCCCTGTCTTCTATTATCAAATAGAATATTATATCTGTTCCCGCCTCTTTCGGGTAAGTTATGCAGCTTATGTATTCACACTTGTATTCATAGACAATATTCTGATTAAGTATGTTTAACGAACTGCCCTGGCAGACCACTATCTTGTCGGAAATCAGCATGGGAAACAGTGCCGGCTCACCAATGGAATAATCCGTATGCAGCAAGGGCAATTCTTTTGAAGGTTCAAGGATTTTCGAGATGTCATCCTGCGGATCGTCAAAAGAATACAGTCTGTGAACATCAACAAGGATTGGGCGCACCCGCCTGCTTTCTATCTGTGAACACATCTTTGCGTTCCACTCGGCCAGCTCCTTGTCTGATTTTTTTGTGGCAAGGACAAGTCGGCACATGTTCCACGCAACCGACAGCACGAGTAACGAGAGAATGATTTTGGTTCTTTTCCGCATTCAGTTTTCCTCCGCCCCTGTTTTTTTCTTCGGAAATATCCTGCCGTAAAAAACAACTTCCGCTTTCTGCGGATTGTTCCGCTAGCTATCTATGTACTTGAACCGATTGCTTTGCATGAGCGCGTCCCAAATACGCGACCAAATCGCTCACCCCCGCTTCGCCAATCGACGAGACCATGAGCGTATCGCACGCGCCAATCGTCATCGCCAAAAACTGCTCCGCCACCAACGGCAGAATCAGCCTGACCAAATATTCGCGAGAAAAAAGCGGCTGTCCGGGAATTGCAGAACGTGGCATCGCCCAAAAAGTATACTTTACCGCACCGAACACGTCAACCGAGCCGAATTTTCCGGGGGCTACCCGCTCGCGCGGGTCGGGCTTTCCGTGCTTCCGCTCCCGCTCCATTCTTCCGCTGCGCTCCAGAACGCCTTGCGGCGGCACTCCAATCCCTAGCCCGGTTCCGCCACGCAAACGCCGTCCGTATGTTGCGGGCGGCGTTTTTGTTTGCCGTGCGCCCCTTGCAATCATCATATAATTCAGCAATAATAAAACCATATTATATCGTGTCCGTTCACGCGGATATTTTAATGGAGAAATGTATGGATTCTGTGCTGATTGCCCGTATTGCGGCGTTCGTTCTGTATCTCGGTTTTATGGTTTATATCGGGCTGCGCAACATGAAGAAGAACACGAGCGCGGGCGATTTCTTTCTGGGCGGGCGGCAGGTCGGCCCTTGGGTGACAGCGTTGAGCGCGGAAGCGTCCGACATGAGCGGGTGGCTGCTGATGGGGTTGCCCGGGCTTGCCTACCTAGGCGGCATGAAAGAAGCGTTCTGGACGGCGGTCGGACTGGCGGCGGGCACGTACCTGAGCTGGCTGATCGTGGCAAAGCCGCTGCGCAAATGCACGGCGGCGTTCGGCAACGCGATCACGATTCCCGAATTCCTGACCAACCGCTTCAACGACCGGCGGCATCTCATCGCCACGATTATGGTCGTGTTCAACCTGCTGTTCTTCACGATTTACGTGGCATCCGGCTTTGTGGCGTGCGCCAAGCTGTTCAATTCCGTGTTCGCCCTGCCGTACCACGTGGGGCTGGTCATCGGCCTGGTGGTAATCCTCGCCTACACGATTACGGGCGGCTACCGTGCGGTGTGTTCCACGGACTTTGTGCAGGGCGCGCTGATGTTCGTCGCGCTCATCATTACGGGCGCGGTCATGCTTTTGGTGCTCGGCGGCCCGGCGGCGACGTGGGAGCAGGTGCAGAATTTCAGCCAGCGGGCAATGGCGGGCGAATTTAACGGCGTGAGCGAAAAAATGCAGGACGCATTCACGCGCAACCAGCACTTTGGCGCGGTGTCGGTCATCTCCTCAATCGTGTGGGGCTTGGGCTATTTCGGCATGCCGCATTTTATCGTGCGCTTCATGGGAATCCGCTCAGCAAAGGACGTGAAAATCTCGCGGCGCATCGCGATTGTATGGGTCATCATCGCGCTCGGCGTGGCGGTCATCGTCGGATCACTTGGAACGGTGTACCTGCCGCAGATTCTGAGCACGTCCGCCGCCGAAACGGTTTTCAGCGAGTCAATCAAACGGATGTTCCCCGCGTTCATCGCCGGTATTTTTCTGTGCGCCATTCTTGCGGCGGCAATGAGTACGGCGGACAGCCAGCTTTTGGTTGCCTCATCGTCGTTCAGCCAGGACATCTACAAAGGCTTGCTGAAAAAGGACGCGACGGACGAGGACGTGCTCAAGGCAAGCCGCGTCGCCGTGCTTGTCATTGCCGCGCTCGCGTTCTGCATTTCGCTCAATCAGAACAGTTCGATTTTCTCGCTCGTCAGCTACGCATGGGCAGGGTTCGGCTCGACCATCGGCCCGCTCATTTTGCTCGCGCTGTTCTGGAAACGGACGACCCGCAACGGCGCGCTCGTCGGGCTGATTGTGGGCGCGGTTACGATCATCGTGTGGCACTCGCTCAGCGGCGGCATTTTTGACGTGTACGAAATCCTCCCCGGATTCGCGTTCTGCCTCATCGCCGCCGTCATCGTCAGCCTGTGCGGAAAGCCCGACGAAGATACCGTCCGGAAATTTGAAGCTTACCAGACACTCGCCGACTGAAAAACCGTCCGCCCGTGCCGTCAGACGCGGCGGCGCAGGCGGATGACTTTGCGCACGAGGAGCGGCACTTCAAGCAGCATCATTGCCGTCCAGCCGATGCCGCAGGCAAAGGCGACTCCCGCAATGCCGAAACGCGGGGCAAGCAGGAGCGAAAAGCCCGCGCGGACAATCATCTGCGTGGTGGTCGCGGCGACGGTGGTCTTCATGTTGCCGCAGCCGCGGAAAAATCCCTGAAAGCCGTTCGTCAGCGCGGGCATGGTGTACAGGCACGCCATGATGAGCAGGTACTGCCGCCCCAGCCGCAGGACTTCCGCCTCGCCGTCTCCGGCAAACAGCCACATCAGCCGAGTGCGGAACGCGATGACCGCCGCGCCAATCACCACACCATAAGCGAACGAAATGACCAGGCCTTTGCGCAGCCCTTGCAGCATCCGCCGCACGTTCTTTGCGCCGTGGTTCTGCGCCGTGAACGTGGTCATTGCCTGCCCGATGCTCTGCTCCGGCTGATAGCAGAAATCGTCGATTTTTGTGCCCGCGTTGAACGTAGCGATTGCGTCCACGCCCAGCGGATTGACCGCGCTCTGCACGAGCAGTTTTCCCACGTACAGCACTGTCTGCTGCATGGCAGTGGCAAGGCTGTAGCTTATCGTCTTTCCCATGAGCGCGGTGTCCACCCGGCATTCGCGCGGGCGCACGGCAATGAGCGGCTCGCGCCGGTACACGTAGCCGACGCACAGTACGCATGAAATCGCCTGCGCCGCCACCGTCGCAACCGCCGCGCCCGTCAGGTCAAGGCGGAACACGGCGACCAGCACGAAATCAAGTATGCCGTTGAGCACCGCGCTGACTGCCACGCACAGGATCGGCGTGCGGCTGTCACCCACGGCGCGCAATGCGGCGGCAAACATATTATAGAAAAACGTAAAGATAAGCCCGCAGAACACGATGCGCAGGTAATGCGCGGACGGCGCGATCAGTTCTTCCGGGGAACGTACCAGCCGCAGCATCGGCAGGGCGAACACAAAGCAGACCGCGCTCACGAACAGCGTGAACGCAAAGCCGATGACTATCGTCGTGCTGATTTCGTGCTTGAGCTTCTGAAAGTCCTTCGCCCCGTAAAATTCGCTGATCAGTACGCCCGCGCCCCAGCTGATTCCCACGATAAAAAAAATCATGATGTTCATAATCGGGTTCGCAATGCCGACGGCGGCAAGGCTCGCCTTTCCCGCAAACCGACCGAGGATAATCGAATCGACCGCGTTGTACGTGAGCTGAAAAAAATTCCCCAGAATGAGCGGCACCGCAAAGCCGACCAAATGCCCCGCGATGTTCCCCTGCGTCATGTCCTTCATGGCGGGCGGCTATCGTTTTCCGAGTTCGACCGAACGAGCGTAGGCTGCCGCCACGGCTTCTATCACGCTGTCCCTGAATCCGCTGCGCTCCAACGCCGCCACGCCCTCAATCGTCGTACCGGCGGGCGAGCAGACGGCATCTTTGAGCGCGCCGGGATGCGTTCCTGTCCGCAATGCCATTTCCGCGCTGCCCTTGAGCGTCTGCGCGGCATACACATACGCCTGCGCGCGCGGCATTCCCAGCCTGACCGCCGCGTCCGCCATCGCCTCAATGAACATGAACGCGAACGCTGGCCCCGACCCGCTGACCGCCGTCACGCAGTCCATCAGCTTCTCGTCAACCCGCTCCACCTTGCCCGCCGCCGCAAGCAGCGACTGCGCCGTGGCAACGTCGTTGGCATTCGCCCCGTCGTCCGCGCTCAGCGCAATCATCGCCTCGCCGACCGCCGCGGGCATATTCGGCATAATGCGCACGATTGTCCGCGCCCGCCCGAGCGCGCCTGCTATTGCCGCCAGTTTTACGCCCGCCGCCATGGAAACGACCACGGCTTCGTCCGAAAGAGCGTGGTCAATGTCGCGCAGCACCTCGTCCACAAACACGGGCTTTACCGCAACGAACACGAATTTCGCGCCCTTGACCGCCTCGGTATTGGAAACCACGGCATTGCAGCCGATTTCCTTGCTGAACGCCAGCGCCTCGTCAAACGTCCGCGCACTCACGGTGATTTTTTTCGGCTCAACCACCTTCGCCACCGCCCGCATGAGCGCCCCGCCCATCACGCCGCACCCAATGCAAGCGACATTCACGTCAATGTTCTCATTCATGCTTCTATTGTAGTGATTCGCCGCGTGTGTTTCAATTGACAACGGTGACGACCGAATCAAGAATGACGATGAGTAAAAAATAGCCCGCCCTGTCTCACCCACAGGACGGGCGGCTTGTTTTATCGAAAAAATCGCGGTATACTGACACCCGTAAAAAGGAGGTGTGTATGTCGTATGAAATTTTGGAACAGCAGATCCGCGCGCTGCCGGAAGTCGAATCGTTTATGACGTATATACAGTATAAGTTCGGGAACAAGCGGTCGGTTGATATGGAGAAATTCAGAAAGGATATGGCGGCATCGCAAGCCTGGGCAAAAAGTGCGGGCATGACCGAGCAGGACATTACGGACGCGATAAAAGAAGTCCGCGCGGCGAACAGGGCGCACGTACAGGCATGAGGATTGTCATAGACACGAACGTGATTGCATCGGCAATCTTCTTTGGCGGAAAGTCCGACCGGCTTTTAGAGCTTGTGATTAAAAATAAGACAGAAGTATAAATAAAGCCATAGAATGAAAGACGACATTACATCCAAAGGCATTTCTAAATTCGGGATTCTAATCAATGCTATGTAAGTTCCGAATAAAAGTATTATTTGGAAAAACTTAGAGAATATTTCATTATTCAAAAAAAATTCATTTCTTCTTAATAGACTATGAATGCTGGAAATAGGCAAAATCATAATTAAAAAAAATAAATTTACTAAAAAATACCCTTCAACTACAGTTGATAATTTTATTGAACTACCACTCTTTGCATATTTATAAATCAATATTACAGAGTATATTATAAAATTTACCGCAAAAAGCATTATCTTTTTATATTTATTATTATGCATATAGTTTAATCCTTTTTTCTAAAGAGGCTGAATAAATCTTTCATATCACCTTTAACGGTTCTTGTGTAAGTCCACAAAGTTCCACCACCAACACCTATGCCACCAATTCCAGAAATTTTTCCTGATGCCATGTCATAATTTAACATAGAGCCTATATCTGCGAATCCGTAAAATATGTTTGGGCAACACCGACATCACTATCATAAAAATCATAGCATTTCCTAGTTCTAAAAAATATACGTTTGCAAGCATTATTAAGAGAACAATGTATCTTGGTTTGAATATATTTTTTCCAATTCTCATGCCAACCTTACAAAAGAAAGACCTTGGTTTTACCCAAGGTCTTTCTTCTTTTTACTCACTCGTTTTCAGCTCTTTGTCGTCCACGGTGACGCGCTTCAAGTGCCAAATGTCCTTCACGTAGTCTTCTATCGTGCGGTCGCTGGAGAAGTTGCCGCTGTTGGCGATGTTCAGCAACGCCTTCTTTGCCCACGCCTTTTTGTCGGCATAGGCGGCGGCCACGCGCTCCTGCGCCGCCACGTAAGAAGCAAAGTCCGCCAGGACGTAGTACACATCGGGACGCTGCCCTTCCACGCCGTACACCAACGAATCGTGCAGGTAATTAACGATGTCGGTATCTTCCGGCGTTATTGCCGTGATAATCCGTTCGCCCGTCAAATCGACGTGGTTTTTGGTCGGGTCGAGCGAGAACAGAATCTGTATGTCCTTTGCGCGCTGCTTTTTATTCGTCATCGGCGCATAATAGCGCAGCGCATACGTGCTTTCGTCGTAGCACAGGATTCCCGTGTACGACTCGCGCTCAAACGTCGTGTCCTTATAATACACGTACTGCCCCGAAAGGTCGGGAATAGACGGCTGCACGCCGGGCAGCGCGAACGCAAGCGGCGGAAACAGAAAACAGGCAAAAAGAAACAGCGGGTTTTTCATCATGTATAGTATAATAGCGAACGAAAAAATGTGCAAGGTGGTCGCGCAATCCGATTGGCATAGGCGGTGCGCGGCGTTTGCGCGTTTGGGGCGGACGTGCTATACTGGCGGAAGATGATGCAGAACGATTTTCGGTTTTGTCCGCAGTGCGGCGGGGAGCGGGTGCGGAATGTCAGTATGCGCGCGTGGGTGTGCGCGGACTGCGGGTTTGAGCTGTACAATAATGTGGCGACGGCGGTGGGCTTGGTTATCTGCGACGCGGACGGGCGGGTGCTGTTTGAGCGGCGGGGAAAAGAGCCGCGCAAAGGGTTTTTGGCGTTTCCCGGCGGGTTTGTCGATCCCGACGAGAGCGCGGAGGAGGCGGCGTTCCGTGAGTGCGCGGAAGAGACGGGCGTGCGGCCGGGCAACCTGCGCTACCTGTGCAGTTTTCCCAACACCTATGCGTAAAACGACCGCCAACATGCACGCAAGCAGCCGCGCGGATAATTTTGTCTTTTTCATAGTGCCCTCCTTATCGTGAGCTTTCTATAATAATACTTACAGTATATTATCCGCCGGTTTTTAAAGCGGATTCTGCCCACTTCTTGGATTATTCCGCTGTCTTTTGCGGGAATTCGCGCGGGGAGACAACTCCTCTCCTTGCAAGGAGGGCCGCCGAGACTTACGGTGTTAAGGAGTCTCTCCTTGCCATGTTTAAACCACTCTCCTTGGCTCCGTTAAGAACATTAACGGAAAACAGCGGGCGCGCGGGGTGGATTTTTCGTTTTCTCTAGACAAGGAAAGCGATTTTCGGTATAGTCTATGCATGGCGTCTTACCCAAGCGGTAAGGGAGAGGTCTGCAAAACCTTTATGCAGCGGTTCGATTCCGCTAGACGCCTGTACGAAAGGATGTCCGCGCGGGCATCCTTTTCGTTATTCCAGATCCGCCATGGCAAAGCCGGGGTCTGTTCAAATATAAGGGAGCTTTGGCTCCCGTTTTTTATGGGCGCAGACGCGGAACGCAGTCCAAAATCGTCCTGACGGCGGCGGCTCGGTCCCGTTCATCGGCAAACACGAGCATCGTCTCCGTGCCGTCACGCAGGATAACGGACAGGCTCGTCTTGTAGTTGTCCGTGCTGTCCGGGTCGGCCTCATAGGCAAGCGTGGGCAGGCTTTCTATTGCGGTAAAATATATCGTCTGCGTGCCGAACACGATCGCGTCGCTGTACACGCCCGTCATGCCGCGGCTCGCCGCCTCGCGCGCCGCAAGTTCTGCCGCAATGAGCGCGGTCAGGAGCAGGACGACATTCACGAACAACCCCATGTCGCGGAACGGCACGAGCGCGATAATCGCCAGCGCAAAGACTGCAATCAGAATCCACTTTGCAGAGGACGTATTTTTGAGTGGCTGGAGCAGCCGTCCTGCCTGCTGCCGGAGTTTTTGCGTCCGCAACGGAATAGAACCCATAATCAGCACATACGCGACCACCGCCGCGCCGCACAAGCCGAGTGTCATCATGTTCATGCCGTTATTATACTCCACAAAGCCGCGCAGGAAAAGACAAAATGCTGTGCTTTGCCCGTATTTCTGCCGATAAATGAGCATATCTGTGTTTTTAGGAGACCCACGATGAAAAAATACGCGGGGATTTCTGCGGCAATCGTACTCATCTGCGCCATCGCGTCCGTTCCCTCGTGCATCGTTGAGGAAAGCTATAACGGCATTGACGCGCCGACGGTTTATGCGAACGAAAAGCAGGACACCTATTTTATCAGTTTTGCGCCTGTCGGTGATATGCAGTACGCAAACGTTTTTCGGGAAGAAAGCTCCAACGGGTTTGATTCGGTAGACAAAATTGTAAACATCGGTCAGGTGATTCCCCGCGACTCTATCGGCAAATACGAAGCCTTTACTTTTGAAGATGCATACGTCGGCGGCAGTGACGGTACTGAGTATCGTTATTTTATCCGCTATTGGGACAATGCAAAATACACCTACTCAAACTCGAGCAGATCCATGCCCGCCCTGAAAGATGCCAAGACCGATGTGTCGCTCACTGCTGACGACGGGTTGGATTTCCGATACGTGCAGGATGATTATGATTCAGAAAAAATCTATACGCTTTCCTTGCAATGTAAGGTAACCGTTCCCATGGATTTTGAGGAACTGCACGTCATCATCGGCATAAACGGACAGACGACCAAAAAGCCGTTTCTGCTCGCCTCACGCGCCGACTTTCTTTCATCGAACGAAGAGAATAACACTAGCGGCGGCAAAGACGAAACAAACCCCTGGTATACTGGAGGAAACATCGATGACAATTCCAATTCCGCCACAATGAATTTGTACACGGTGTTACCCGCCACATTCCGCGACCGAAAGCTTACGGTTGTCGGTATTATCGGTGTTCATAAAATCGGGTATAAAGGCGACGACACGCAAATCAAGAACAAGAATTATACAAATTATTATTGGACACCGCCGATTTTGTTGTCCGAAAAAACGATACAATATGATTACAAAGACGACAAAGGCACATGGAACACTTCGCCGGTATCGACGTTCATCGTGCCGTCAATACAAGAGCCGCAGAATGATTTTGACTATTCGGACGCGGACAGAGCCGCCGTGCCCGTGGCAGACAATGTGCCGGTAGCGGACGGCATACCGTCGCTTGACATTACGCCGTTCCGACCGTAGGTCATTTTTTCAGCAGCCCGCTGATGACCAAATCGACTGACGTTCTGACCATGGAGATGTCGCGCTGATTCAGCACGGCAAGCCGGAAAATGGCGGATTCCAACAGCGTGTACAGCAGTTCCTCAATGTCCTTTACGGGCAGTTTTTTGAATTCGCCCGCGTTCTGCCCGCGGATAATAAGCGTACTGAGCAAATGGCGCATCCGCACGGTACGCCGCCGCACACGCTCGCCGGGGTCTTCGCCCGCCTTGCGGATTTGTATCAGATAGCTGAGCAGCACGGCAAACAGCGCGGGATTTTTCTGTTCTTCAGTAATAATATGGTCGCAGATACTGCGGATGCACTGCTCCGACGAAAGCGAGCGGTCGCGGACGATTTGCAGCAGCGACTTTTCCAAATCCTGCAAGAACTGCTTGATGCTCCAGGCGAAAATCTCCCTTTTGTTCTTAAAGTAGATATACAGCGTGGTCCGGGTGATTCCGCAGGCATCGGCAATTTTCTGAAACGTCACGTCATCGTAGCCTTCGCGGCAGAACAGGTCGAACGATTTTTCCAGAATTTCTTTTCTGCGCTTATCGTGCTCTACGACGATTGCCATGTGCTGTTCCCCGGTGCTTTGCGGCCCGCTGTTTTTCTTCGCCCGTGTACATATAAAAAATAGTGTCCAGATTGCCCGCTTTCAAACTTTTGAGCGTCGTGGCATACCGGCCGATGCATTCCTGAAATTTTTTGTGCGCCGTAATCACGCCCAGCTGCCAGCCTTTGAACGAATCGAACAGCGCGCCCATGTCGCGGTACAGCTGCTGCGCCTGATCGGCATCGCCCAGACGCTCGCCATACGGCGGATTCGCAATGATAAGCCCCTGCTCATACGGCGCGGTAATGTCAGCAAATCCGGCGACATCAAAATCGGGGCGCGGCACTTTGTCGCTTTTGTCGATCAGATTGAGCGCACGTCCTGCCATGACGCATGCGTGTTCGGCATTGAGCCGCGCACGCTCAACGGCTTGCGGGTCAATGTCCGTGCCCGTCACGCGCACTTCCACGTCCGTGCGGATTTTTTCTGCTTCGGCACGTCTGATTTCCAACGCGCGGCGGCTGTCAAAAATGGGAAGCTGTTCCAGCGCAAAGCGGCGGCCGAATCCCGGCGCGACGTTGTACGCATACAGCGTCGCCTCAATGGGAAGCGTGCCGCTGCCGCAGAACGGGTCATGAAACGGCATTTTCCGCCGCCATAGCATCAGCTGTAACAGGATTGCCGCCGTCGTCTCGCGCAGCGGGGCAATGCCGCCGTCGGTGCGGTAGCCGCGCTTGTGCAGGGGCAGCCCGCTCAAGTCGAGCAGGACATACGCGCGGTCTTCGTCCAGATACACGCGCACATCAACTTCGTCGCCGCTTTCGGGCAGGGTCTGCATCCGCCAGATGTCGCCCAGCTTCGTGTAAATCGCTTTCTGCACCATGCCCTGTATGCTGTGCTCGCTGTTGAGCGTCGATTTGTAACAGCGCACTTTGTCAACGACGACGCGACTGTCTTTGCGCAAAAAATCCTGCCAGCTGATTGCATACACGCCGTCAAACAATTGATCAAAATCCTGCGCGTCGAACGCCGCCATCTGCAAATACACGCGGTCAGCAGTGCGCAGACACAGATTCGTGCGGAACAGCGCGTCGTCATCGCCCACAAACGTAACACGACCGGGCGCATTGCGCGCCAGCTTATATCCAAGCAATTTTAACTCATTGCCCAAAATCTTTTCCGCGCCCACCGCGCACAAAGCGACCAACGTATGCATGATTTTATTCTAACAAAATCACAAAAAATGTGCAATTGTCAGAATAAACCGATGATTTGCGCGGCGGAGATGTTTTGGCGGGGCGGAAAGCAGTTCGCTTGTAAATACTTTTCATCAATACGTTCGCCTTTGCGAATATACGCAGCCGCAATAATCTTGCCGCCACAAACTGTATTCCGCGCTCAATTCCGTGCTGCGCAAAAAACCGCCTTTTTTCTTGAAATTTGCGGGAAGAAATTGTGTGAGACACGAAGAAAAACTATCGTTCGTTTCCTTTTCGCTGGATTCTAATTCAATCCCGATAGCGTTGATTTTTTCGGCATCTTTATGCGGACTGATAGAAAGTGTTGTCGTAAACCAGTCGAATTGCTGTTCGCAGGCGTATTCCCACGCTTTTTTCATGCGGAATGCATAACAGCGTCGGCAGCGTTCGCCTTTTTCGGGTTCAGTTTGCAGTATTGTTTCAGAACGAACGTTCGTTTGTGTAAAGTAATCTTCAGGATTGTAGTCCGCGACGACCAAGTTGACGGCATGGTGCAATGCGGGCGGAAACTGCGTGAGGAATTTTTTCAATTCGGCTAACCGTCGTTCGTATTCGGCGCGCGGGTGAATGTTCGGGTTGTAATAAAAAATCGTTATGGCAAAATAGCCGGAAAGATATTCAATCACATACGAACTGCACGGCGCACAACACGCATGGAGCAATAACGTCGGCTTACGACCGTTCGTTTTTTTCCCCAAGTTTTTAAGAATTTCGTCCAATTGTTTCTGATAGTCTCTTTTGCATTGCAAAGCCGATTTCCCCTGTTCACCTCGTAACGCTGGCAAACTTTCCTTTCAGCATATTCCGCCCCGCAATGCGAACTGCCGCAAGCGGGGCGTTTTTTTTTCGCGTTTATTCCGCAACGATTTCCTTACGGAAGCCGCACTTCGTTTTCCAGTTTTTCGCCGCCAACAAACGCCTTTACGTTGGAAAGGGTCACTTCCGCAATCGACTTGAGCGCGTTTTCCGTGAGGAATGCCTGGTGCGCCGTGATGATGACGTTCGGGAATGTCATGAGCCGCGCGAGCACGTCGTCGCGAATCACGTCCGCCGACCAGTCGTCAAAGAAATATTTGCTTTCCTCTTCGTACACGTCGAGCGCCGCCCCGCCGATTGCCTGCCGTTTGAGCGCGTGGACGAGTGCCTTTGCGTCGATGAGCGCGCCGCGTCCCGTATTGATGATAACTGCGTCTTTTTTCATCAGCGCAAGCGACGCGCTGTTGACGATATGCTTTGTCCTGTCCGTGAGCGGGCAGTGCAGGCTCACCACGTCCGCCTCGGTAAAAAGCCGTTCGAGCGGCACGTACTCAAAGCCTTTTTCCGCCGCCCAAGCTTTGTTCGGGTAGACATCGTACAGGATTATCTTCATACCAAAGCCCGAAAGCGTCTCCGCCATGAGCATGCCGATTTTTCCTGTGCCGATAATGCCCGCCGTCAGCCCGAAAAGGTCGCGTCCCGTCAGTCCGTTGAGCGAGAAATTACCCGTCCGTGTGCGCATATACGCCTGCGGAATGCGGCGCGTCAGTGCCATCAGCAGCGCGACCGCATGTTCCGAAACCGAATGCGGGGAGTACGCCGGAACGCGCACGACTTTTATGCCGACTTTTTCTGCTGCACGAAGGTCAACGTTGTTGTATCCCGCGCACCGCATTGCGATGAGCTGTACGCCGCAGTCCGCAAGAATCTCCACGACCGCCGCGCTCATCGTATCGTTCACGAACGCGCACACCGCGTCATATCCTTTTGCCGAAAGCGCCGTCTTTTCGTTCAGGTGAAAGTCGAAAAAGTCGATCCCGAAGCCAAAGTCCACATTCGCGCGCTCAAAAGACTCCCGGTCATACGGGCGCGTGTCGTAAAAAGCAATCTTCATAATGCCGCCTCCGCCATACAAGATACGCAAAAACCGCAAAAAGTCAACGGGGAAAACGCCGGGTTTTGAAAAAACAGTATCCTTACCCGCCCTTAATTCCTAAAGCTGTGTATGGGTGCGGGAATGCGGCCGCCGCGGTTGATGAAGTCGGCGCAACCGAAGCGGCTTACGCTCATAACGGGCATTCCGCCGAGCAGCCCGCCGAATTCTACCCAGTCACCGGCTTTTTTTCCGAGCGCGGGAATGAGGCGGACGGCGGTCGTCTTGTTGTTCACCATGCCGATTGCCATTTCGTCGGCGATAATGCCGCTGATAGTGGTGGCGGGCGTGTCGCCGGGAATGGCAATCATGTCCAGACCGACGGAGCAGACGCAGGTCATCGCCTCAAGTTTTTCAAGGTTGATTGAGCCTTGCTTGACGGCGTTTATCATGCCTTCGTCCTCGCTCACGGGAATGAACGCGCCGCTCAGACCGCCCACGCTCGTGCTTGCCATAACGCCGCCTTTCTTTACCATGTCAGTGAGCATGGCGAGCGCGGCAGTCGTTCCCGGCGCGCCCGCGCCCTCAATGCCGCATTCTTCCAAAATCCGTGCAACGCTGTCACCCACGGCTGGCGTAGGCGCGAGCGACAAGTCCAATATGCCGAACTGTACGCCAAGCCGTGCCGCCGCTTCCATTCCCACGAGCTGCCCCATGCGCGTAATCTTGAATGCCATTTTCTTGATGCCGTCGGCAAGCACGTCAATCGGCTGTCCTTTGTACTCGCGGGCGGCGGCAAGAATAACGCCGGGACCGGAAACGCCCACGTTGATGACCGCCTCCGCCTCGCCCACGCCGTGGAACGCGCCCGCCATAAACGGATTGTCCTCCGGCGCGTTGCAGAACACCACCACTTTTGCGCAGCCCAAACTGTCGCGGTCTTTGGTCGCTTCGGCAGTCTTTTTCAAAATGTCGCCCATCATTTTTACGGCATCCATGTTGATGCCGCTTTTGGTCGTTCCCACGTTCACGGAGGCGCACACGCGGTCGGTCACTGCCATGGCATGCGGAATGGACTGCATCAGAATTTGGTCGCCGGGGGTCATGCCTTTCTGCACGAGCGCGGAAAATCCGCCCACAAAATCGACGTTCAGCTCTTTTGCAATGGAATCGAGCGTCACCGCCCATTCGGTAAAGTCCTGTTCCCCGCTCGCCTCTGCCACCAGACTGATTGGCGTAACGGAAATACGCTTGTTGATAATCGGCACGCCGAATTCTTTTTCGATGTCCTGCCCGGTCGTCACGAGTTTTCCCGCATAATGCATGATTTTGTCGTACATACGGCGGCGGCTTTCCTTTCCGTCGGCACACGCACAGTCGCGCAGGGAAATTCCCATCGTGATTGCCCGCACGTCCAGTTTCTGCCGCAGAAACATGTTGACCGTCTCTTGAATCTCATTCGGTGAAAAAAGCATAGCGCACCTCGTCTTCTACTATAGTCGTTTCCGGCGTAAAAGTCTATCTTTTTGCTTGACGATTTGACGGTCTGCGTTTACAATAAAGATAGACTTCCATACGAGGAGATTTTTATGGCAGATACGACAGAACTTTCATCATTTGAAAAAGCGGCAAACCGCGACGCAAAGGCGGCGGCACGTCAGGCAGCATTCGACCGGCTTCCGGTTTTCGTCCAGCTGCTGATTGGGCTTGCTTTGCTGGTTTTGATTGCCGTCATCGGTTTTGCGGTTCTGTGGCTGATTGACTTTGGCCTGCTTGACCTTGACCCGATTGGTCGTGCGTTCGGTCTGATTAAATAAGTCAGTTTTTCAGAATCCGATACATCGGAGTTTCGTTCGGACGAAGCTCCAAGATATGTTTTTCGCAAGGCAACGCTTCAGTTGTGTCGTGGGTGACGTGCAGAAGCGTTGTTGTTTTTGTGTCCGCAATTGTTTCGAGCAAGTCCAAGATTTTCTGCCGTTGCCGTTCGTCCAGTCCGTGGCATGGTTCGTCCAAGATGAGCACTTTTGGCTGCTTGACCGCCGCCCGGATTATCAGAATCGCCCGCTGTTCGCCGTAACTCAACGAGGCAAAACTGTCTCGCTCCCGCCCGGAAAATCCCGCGAGCGCAAGCCATTTTTTTGCGGCGGCGATTTCGGTGTCCGTGGGAAGCCCATACAGCCCGATTGAATCGCGGAAGCCGGAGATGATGACGCTCTGCAAATCAGTGCCGCCCACCATGCGGTATTCCACGTGCAGGCGGTAACTCACGATTCCCAAGTGCTTTTTTATGTCCCAAATCGTCTCGCCCGTGCCGCGTCTGCGTCCGAATAGCCGCACGTCGTTGGAATACACCTGCTTGTTGTCGCCGGTAATCAGTTCGAGCAGGGTCGTCTTGCCGCTGCCGTTCGACCCGCGAATGAGCCAGTGCTGGTTGGGATAGACTGTCCAGTCCAGGTCGCGCAGGACAAGCCGCCCGTCCCACCCGACATTCACGCCGCGCAGGCTGACAAGCGGCTGATCGTCCGCGCCGCTTTCGGTTTCTGCATCGCCGTGCGCCGCCGTCTCCCGCACGATCTGACCGAATGCGTCCGTGAGCGCGCTTTTTTCTGTGGCGCGTGTTTTCTGCGCCTCGCCCTGCCGCATGGCAATGAGCCGCTCGTAATCGTCTTTTGTGCCGCAGAACGAAACCGCGCCGTCAGCAAATTCAAGCACGTGCGTTATCGTCTGGGGGACTTCCGCATACCGCTCCATTGCCAAAATGAGCCGCGTGGCGTTCCTGTCTGCGCCTGCGTCCAGTTGCCCGCGTACCATCGTCTGGAAGAATTCCCGCAGAATATGGCGGCTCGTCACGTCAAGCCCCGCAAATGGGTCGCTCAAGATGAGCAGTTTTTTTTGGGAAAGCAACGCGCGGCACAGGAGCATCCGCCGGATTTCGCCCGTGGACATAGCCCGCAGCCCGCGATCCAAAATGTGTTCCACGCCGCACTGCCGGACTTCGCGCATCGTCTCCAGGCGACCGGCAACCGGGGGAAGCGGCTGGTTGCGGTGCTTTGCGTCGGGACCGCCCAAAACTTCCGCAATGAACCGCCGCCCCGTGCGTCCTTCGTCCAGATGATCCATATAGTCGGTCTCGTCCAAGTCCCGCTCTTCCTGCATGAGCGCGGCCGCCCGCTCCAGCGACACGATTTCCACCGATCCGTCAAACTGCGACGAATACGCCGCGTCTTGTTCCGCCGTCCAGTTCGGCACAAAATCTTTCTCGCCCGCAAGCGCGCGCAGGAACATATCTTTGCCGCTGCCGTTCGCGCCCGTCACGAGCCACGCCTCGCCCGCGTTCATCTGCCAACTGACCTGGGGAATATACGTCCGCCGTCCGTCCTGTACGCGGCAGTTCTGAATAGAAATAAGCGCCGCCATTACGATTCCACCCTGACCGCCGACAACGCCCCTGTGCCTGTGCAAAAAACAGGGTTGCTGCCGATTGATTCGTCCGCTTTGAGGACGACAATTGCTGTGCTCATGGGGAACAATATACAAGATGTGTGTGCAAATGGCAAGGTTTAAATGAGAGGGGAGATAATCGTTCATCTCCGTGCAAGTGGAAACGTATGTACTGAGCGGTCGGAATGTTTCCAGTGTTCAACGTCAAGAAACGGTATGTTTTCTGGCGTTGTTGCTGTAATTCGTTATCAATCGTTTGTTTGGGCATCGGCAAGGGCTTGTTTTTTATTGCGTTCTAGTATACTATATATATTATACAGATAAAAGGGTATATGCATGACGTTATTAAAATATCCGGGCGGCAAGGAATCGGAGCTGAAATTCATTCTGCCTCGTTTGCCGGCGTTTAACAATTATTATGAGCCTTTTGTCGGCGGGGGTGCTGTTTTTTTTACGGTTACGGCAAACAATTATTACATCAATGATAAGTCCGAAGATTTGATAAACCTGTACGCATGCATAAAGCGTGGCGATGAGCAATTTTTTACGGCACTTCGGCACATCAACCACAATTGGATTCTATTGACAAACATTGTCCGCGAGGATTTCCACTTTTTTTTGGACATATATACCAAATTCAGGAATAACGAATTGACGGAATTGGCACTGTCCGACCATATTTCGGAGTACATCATACAAAATGCGGCTCGTTTTGACGGTATGTTGCGTACCAGTTTTAATTATTGCATTGAGAATTTCACGCATGAAATAAATGACAATCTTGTCAGAAAAATAAAACGAATGAAAAAAATTGAGGCACAGAACGCACCGCTCCGAATCGATGACATACTCGACAATATTGAATGCGCGTTCAAATCCGGGTTCTATATGCATTTCCGCTCTATCTATAACCACCGAAAAGACCTGCGCCTGTCAGACGGTTTTTTTGCGGCAGTTTATCTGTTCATACGGGATATGTGCTATTCTTCCATGTTCCGCTATAATGCGAACGGCGAGTTCAATGTTCCGTATGGCGGCATATCGTACAACGCAAAAACATTCGACGCAAAAATCACGCAGTACCACGACCGCACATTCCAGCAAAAGCTTGAAAAAACGGTCATGCAGAGCTGCGATTTCTATGATTTTGTCAAACAGTTTCCCGTGCAGCAGGATGATTTTATGTTTTTGGATCCTCCTTACGATACCGAATTCAACACGTATGATAAAAATGCCTTTGAAAAAAAAGACCAGGAACGTCTGGCGCAGTATGTGCTCCATGAATGCCAGGGAAAATTCATGCTCGTCATAAAAAATACTGATTTTATTGCGGACTTGTACAAAGAAGACACCAGGTGCGCAAATGGCGGCACATTGCGCGTACAGAGTTTTGACAAGAAATATGTCGTCAGTTTTAAAAACCGAAACAACCGTGACGCAAAACATTTGGTCATCACCAATTATTAGGAATCATTATGCACACAGAAAAGGAAATCAGAGCCGCAATAAAGCCGCTCGTAGAATCATACGGAGTTTTGAATACCAGCGAAGTAAAACAAAAACTGGAAGATTTTTTGGAATACGACAAAGAGGATCGCCAACTTTCTGCGACGCGGAATGAAATGCTCATCATCCAAAGAATCGGCAATATCGTCGCGCACCAAACGGAGCAGGTAAAAACATATCAAGAAGGCTTTATCGTAGATAAATCCGTTACACCGGCGTTGTTTTATGCCGTTACCGGATTGTCCCAAGACATACAGAAAGTTTCTGAAAAAGAAGTGCAAAAAAGACAATCACGGGTCGCAAAAAAAGAACGGCAAGGAAAAATGATTGACTGGGCCTCCGTGAATGAAAAACGGACGCGGTTAGGCTCGTTGGGAGAACAGTTTGTTTTTGAATATGAAAGAGATGCGGTCAGTCAGTTTGATGCCGGGGCAGTGGATAGGGTTATTCATTTAAGCGCAAAACAGGGCGACGGCTTTGGATATGACATCCTCTCACTCAACGAAAAAGGAGAGACGGTTTTTATTGAAGTAAAGACGACTGCGGGAAACTTGGAAACGCCTTTTTATATGAGCAGGACAGAAAAAGAATTTTTTGAGGAATACAAGGACGACAATGCGTTTGTCTACCGCGTCTATCATTTCAGCACCGAAGATCGGCACGGACAAATCGTAAAAATTCCGGCAGAAAAACTGTTGCATGACTACCATTTTGACCCTGTTTCTTTTATGGTGACGAAAAAATCAACATACCCCGACGCAGAGCATCGGGGTATGTTGTTCTCATAAGGTATCGCAGTCGGGTTTTATACCCTTTATTACGACGCATTCGCAACGAAGTTTCCAGCGGAGCGTCGGGGTATAAAACTCTCCGCACGAATAAATCACCGCGCCCGCAACGGTCATATCTATTTTGTTACCCATTGCTAATTCGTGCGGAATAGGGGGCATTTTCGCTTGCTTTTTGGCGGGATTGTCCGTATACTTCCATATTTAGGAGGCATTTTATGGAAACACCATCATTGAAAGGTACGCAGACCGAAAAAAATCTGCAAACGGCGTTTGCAGGCGAATCTCAGGCTCGCAACAAATATACCTACTACGCGAGCAAGGCGAAAAAAGAAGGCTACGAGCAGATCGCGGCGATTTTCCTGGAGACGGCTGCCAACGAAAAAGAGCATGCGGAAGTGTGGTTCAAGCTGCTGCATGGCGGCGATATTCCCACGACGGCGGACAATCTGAAGGACGCGGCCGAGGGCGAGAACTACGAATGGACCGATATGTACGCGGGCTTTGCGAAGACGGCGCACGAGGAGGGCTTTACCCGCATCGCCAAGCAGTTTGAGATGGTCGCGGAAATCGAAAAGAAGCACGAGGAACGCTACCGCAAGCTGCTCGACAACGTGAACAAGGAACTGGTGTTCAGCCGCGACGGCGACACTATCTGGCAGTGCCGCAACTGCGGGCATATCGTCATCGGCAAAAAAGCACCGAATATGTGCCCTGTCTGCGACCACCCGCAGAGTTACTTTGAGATTCGCGCGTCCGAGAATTACTAGTCGTCTACGTATCTGACGAAGCCCCGGTTTCCGGGGCTTTTTTCTTGCGCTTTTGCGGTTCTATGGTACAATAATCAGTGATGCAATATATAGAGAAAAACGATGTTGTATCGCGGAGGAAACCGAAACTATGAGAAATCGCATTATCGCCACGGCACTCGCCGTTGCCGTCCTGTCCGTTCCGTCTTTGTTCGCAAAAGGCGACGAAACATACGTGACGCAAGAAATCAACGCGCCCGACCGCTGCCTGCCCACGTTCTATGAGGCACTCAAGGCGCGCATGACCTTTTCGCTCGGCTGGAAAGACGGCGCGGATCCTGCCGCATGGAAAAAAGCGGGACTGGAAAAGGCGCGCGAGCTGATAATCCAGAACGAAGACGACACGCCGTTCGACATGGTGGTCATCGACCGCGAAAAACGCGACGGGTACACGGCGCAGAAAGTGGTGTTCAACATCAGCAAGGAAAGCCGCGTGCTCGCCTATCTGCTCGTTCCCAACGGAAAGAAAAACCAGAAATTCCCTGCCGCGCTCATGCTGCACGACCACGGCTCCAATTTTAGGATCGGCAAGGAAAAAATGGTGCGCCCGTTCGGCAAAACCGACCAGGACAAGGAGCGGCTCAAACTCGCGCAGGACTGGGCAAAGACATATTTCAGCGAGCAGTTCCCCGGCGACGTGCTGGCAAAACGCGGCTACGTGGTGCTGAGTTTTGATGCGTTCGGCTGGAGCGACCGCTCCGTAAAAGGATTCAGCACGAATTCGCAGCAGAGCCTTGCCTCCAATTTGTTCAACATGGGCACGAGTTTTGCGGGCATCATCGCGCAGGAAGACTGCCGCGCGGCAAAGTTCCTTGCGTCGTTGCCTGAAGTTGACCCCGCAAAAGTGGCGTGTGTCGGATTCAGCATGGGCGGTTTCCGCGCCTGGCAGCTGGCGGCAATCAGCGATGACATCTCGGTGGGCATTTCTGTCTGCTGGATTGGCACGATGAAAGACCATATCGTGGCGGACGACGGTCAGCTTAAAGGGAACAGCGCGTTCAGCATGCTGCATCCCACTATCGCAAAATACCTGGACTATCCCGACGTGGCAGGGCTTGCCGCGCCCAAGGCGATGTATTTTATTTCCGGCGACCGCGATGCCGTGAATCCCGTAGAAGGCACGAACAACGCCTATGCAAAGATGCGCAAAATCTGGCAGGCAAACGGCGCGGACGACAAGCTGGTCACCACGATGAACGCGGGGCTGACCCATTCGTTCCCGGAAGAACAGCAGAAGCTGGCGTTCGACTGGCTGGACACGGTGTTCAAATGAGTTTAAACAGCCGCACAAACAGTGCGGCTGTTTATCGTTTTGCACCGCAAGCCGTCGCATTACAACTATCCTTATTTGCCCCGCACTGAATTCGCTGAATTTTTCGGTTTTCTCTTATCATATCCTTAAAAATGATATACAATCATTCAAGGCGGACGGCAAAAACACCGACTATTTAAAAGACTTGTTACTCATAGGGGGAAATATGAAAAAAACAGCGTTGCTTTTCTTTTGCGCCGTACTGGCGGGTCATCTGTACGCATTCGATACCGAACCGTCAATCGCGGTAAAAAACGGTACGCGCGAATACACCAAAACGACGTATACTATCAGCGAAAAATTCGGCGACTACTACCGCTCTCCGGCGGCAAAGTTTGTCCATGTGTTTGACGCAAACGGACGCGAGATCGAATCCACCGAGCTGACGAACAAAGATGCCGTGGTGGACAAGGTAATCTACGAATATGACGCGAACGGACGGCTGACTTCGACCACCTGCGTGAATGCCGACGGAAAAATCAACTGGAAAGTCGTGGCGGTTTACGACGCAAGCGGAAACAAAACGGAAGAGTCGCAGCTCACTGCGGACGACGTGCTGACGAGCAAATCAATCTGGAAATACACGGGAAAACAGGCGGAAGAAGCATACTACGACGCGGACGGCGCGCTGCTCAATAAGACGATCACGAAATACGACGACAAAAACCGCGAAATCGAAGTGGCCGTGTACGGCGCAAACGGAAATCTGGAAGAAAAACGTATGCTTGCCTACAACGACGCGGACAAACTTGCCGAAATAACGTTCTTCAACGCGGCGGACGTACCGTTCAAAAAAATCATCTACCGCTTTGACGCAAAATATGCGGTCACCGAAGAGCAGACGTACAACGCCGCGAACAAACTGGCAGTCCGCATGATCTACAAATATGATGACAATGGCAACCTGTTCCGCACGACCACGTACAACATCGCGGACAAATTCGGCACGACCGTAAACGAACTGGTTGACATCAAAGAATATGCTTACGGCAACACGGCAAGCGCGGCTTCATCGCCACGGTCACCGGCGAACAACGCATATTCGATTGACGCAAAATAAGCCGAAAAATCGTTGTCGGTAAGTGGGGAAAGGCATGAAAACAATCGGAATTAAACTTGCAGACGGTACGTTCTATCCTATTCTCAAAGAAGGCGAGGCGCAGAACCGTACCTTGGACGTGACGACCGTAAAAGACAATCAGACGAAAGTCCAAATCGACTTGTATCGTTCCGAGACGGCTTCCATGGATGACGCTGAATATGTGGATACTTTGGAAGTGACAAAGCTCAATCCCCACCCCAACGGCGAGCCGACCCTGCACCTTTCCCTGGATCTTGACGAAAACAACGGGCTGACGGCAAAAGTGCTTGACGACGAAACGGGCGAGAAAAGCGAAACGCAGGTAAGCCTCGTAAACCGAACGCTTGCCGAACGCGAGAACACCGAACCGGATTTTACCCTCGCCGAAACCGCAATCGGCACAAACGAACTTTCCGCGCTTGAAGCGGAAGAAGCAAAACCCGAGCCAACGCCGTTTTCCACGGAAGATTTCTCATTCGATACGTTTGAAGACGAACCGCCAGCAGAAAACGCAGACAGCCCGGCGGCAGAAGCCGACGACTTCAATCTTGACGACATCACGCTGGACTTGCCGCCGCTCGACATGGACGACGCTGCGGACAAAACCGAAGACGCGGCAACGCAGACGGCGGACGAGCCAGCAACCGACCCCGTTCCGGCAGAACCGAACGGCGACGATGACTTTTCCTTAGACGATATTCCGCTCGACCTGCCCGACTTTGACGAGCCGGAAGCGGTTGCACAAGAAACAGTCGCCGAGCCGACCGACGACGGTACGGCAGAAGCCGCGGATATGCCGGATTTTGACGACGAATCATTTGCCCCCGCCGAAACGACGGAAACAGAACCGGCGGGCGGCGACGCAGACATACCGGATTTTTCGTATCTTTCTGACGACGGCGCAGAAACAGAATCCGCAGACGAAGCGGCAACAGGCGAACCGCTTGACGATTCGTTTGATTTGCCCGACTTTGGCAACCTTGACGACGGTGTTTCGGCGGCAGACGACACTATTATAGAAGAAACCGCAACTGACGACGGCGCGAACGAAACAGAGCCGGAAAACGTAGACACGGCGGCAACGGACGACATATTTGCCGAACTTGACGAAAGCAACGCGGACGACGACCTTGCGGCAGTCGCACTGCCCGACTTTGACGAGCCGTCCGACAGCGATTCCACCGCATCTGCCGACGACGACTTTAGCATGGCGGCGGACGTGACCGCCGCTTCATCGGCAATGGACTTTTCCGACCTGTACGACAAAGAGACCATGGCGGGAAAACATTCCACCATGTACGACGACGAAGAAGCGGACGAGACCGTAAAAAAGACGCGCGTTCCCGTTACTATTTGCGTTATCTGCGCAATCATCTGTATCATCGCCACCTTGCTCGTGCTGTTCGTCATTCCGTCAAAGTACAACTGGAAGAACTGGAGCAAGCACAGCCGGAATGCCGACGGCGAATGGGTCATGCCCATAAAAGAAATCCCGCTCGACATAATGCCCGTTCCGCAAGACCCGGTGGATGATTCCGACTGGACAGTGCCATCGCCAATCGCCCCCGAAGCAGAAGAGGACAAAATCGTGGTTGCGCCGCAGCCGGAACTGGTCGTGCCCGCGCCCAAGCCTGCGGAAAAGCCAAAAACGACGGGCGACATCCGTTACCGCATTAAATGGGGCGACACCTTGTGGGACATTTCGGAAGCATACTACAAGAATCCGTGGCGATACCCACGCATTGCGCGTTACAACAACATCAAGAATCCTGACCTTATTATTTCGGGAACAGATATCCTCATACCCGAAGAATAAGGAGCGCAGTTGAAACAGTTTTATCGCAACGGACATCGGCTTGCGCTGACCGTCGTTTTTGCCGCACAACTCTTGCTCTCATGCAACGGTACGTCGTCGCAACGGCAATTTAAGAACCAGTCTGCCTACTACATGGCACTGCATGCCGCCGACCAGAACGATGAGAAAAACGCCGTCCGCCTGTTCAATGAAGGCCTAAAGAAAGGCACAGACCTGACAAAACGACGGTGCGCCGAAGCACTCACACAGTTCGGCAACGTGCGCGAGCGTGTGGAATCCTGCAAATACTTGGTCGCCAACTGGAACGACGATGCCGCCCTGCTCGTTGCCTGTGCCGAATTGGAACGCGACAATGAATTCTCGCTCATCAACCTGTACACCGAGCATATCGACCTTTTGACTGCCCCGAACGAACTGGTGCGTCTGCGCCTAAACGCCATGCTGCAAAAGAACGACAGCCGTTTTGAGGACAGCCTCCGCACCTGGATGCTGTACCGTCCGCTGTCAAACGAGCATCTGGAATTATACGAAAAATACAGCAACGCAGTCGCGGAAACGACCGACGAAAAGACATCAGCCGCCGCCACGGCAAACGCCATCGGCTTTGTGGCAGAAAGCCCGGTAAAACCCATTCGCCTTGATGACGGCGGCCAGTCAGAACCCGAACGCACTATTTGGCAACTGCTCATGGATTACCGCACTTCCGTGTACCGCCGCCGGTATTACGGCGCATACGGTAAGGTCGGGGAGATTTTTGCGGTGTGCAAGGACGCCGGAATCACCGTGCCGCCGCTCATCGTCTCTGACATGGGCAAGGCAGGGCTGTACGGAACGACCGATTACTACGCCGCCGCCGTCATGTTTGACCGCTTTGCGCGCCAGCTGGACGGCGAACCGGGATTTTACGCCCACTTTTATGCCGGCCGCCTGTACGATAAGGCAGGACGGTACGCCGGACAGGCAGTCAGCCACTTCAAAAGTGCCATGGACGCGGCGGCAACCGGCGCACAGTACGACAATGCGCTGTGGTACTTGCTGAACGTGCAGCTGCGCACCTCTGCGGCGGACACGATTGTCTCACTCAAACGCTACTGCGACACCTGGCACGACAGCGCATACTTTGACGATTTCTTTGAATCGCTTTCGGTACTGCTGCTTTCCCACCAGCAATGGCAGGATTTTTACGACATCTGGCACGTCATCGAACACAAAGCGTCCGAAGAGACATTCGGCAGGTACGCATACATCGCCGGGCGGCTGCTGGAAGACGGTCTGGTGAACAACACCGGCGGTGTGCAGACCCGCGAAGCCATGGCGGCTTTTACGCGCGTGCTCAGCGGCGGCGCGGATTTGTACTATAAAGTGCTCGCGCTCGAACGCCTGAACGTGAGCGACGACGAATTTATTGAAAATACGTTCTGCGCGCCCGTCACAAACACACCGCCGGTCATCGACCGAGACGCTGAGCAACTGCTCGCCGGGTATGCGGCGTTCGGCTTTCCGCAGAAAATCTATGGCGAATGGCAGGTCCATCGCGCGCACATCGGCATGGAAAGCGCGATACAGGCAAGCCAGTTCCTGAACGGCTGCGGTCTGTACAACAAGAATTTCAGCGTGCAGAGCCTGCGCATCGCAAGTCGAACCCGGTACAGCGCGGCGGAAAAAATCCCCCATCATCTGCTTGAACTGATGTTCCCCCGTTTCTACGCCAAAGAAATTACTGCCGCCTGCGCCGAAAACGACTTGGACGAATGGCTTTTGTACGCGCTCGTGCGCAGCGAAAGTTTCTTTGACGCAAAAATCGCAAGCAACGCGGGCGCAAAAGGCCTTACGCAGCTCATGGACAGCACCGCAGCGGACATTGCCCGCAAACTCAAAGTGACGGACTACGACATTCTTTCGCCCGCAACCAACACGCGTTTTGGTGCGTATTATCTGAAAGAGCTGATCGGACGCACTGACGACGCGCCGCTGCTCGCCGTGTTTGCCTACAACGCCGGTCTTTCCAACGTGCGCGAATGGGTGCGCATTGCGCGGCGCGACTGGTATACCACGGGCAAGTCAGCGCACCGATCCACGGGAATCAGTATGGACCTGTTCCTGGAGACGCTCCCTTACGCGGAAACCCGTGAGTACGGGCGTAAGGTTATTGCCGCCGCCGCCCTCTACGGCTGGCTTTACTACAAGACAAACCCCGCCGACATCGTGCGCGCCCTGCTGGAATAAAAACGCGCACGGAAATGAAAAATCTGCAAGAAACGTCGCTTACGACATTTCAAAACCTCAGTGAGAATTTTGGCGTGTGCCACCGGGGATATATACATTGTCTTTGGGCAGGGGCGCGCTATTCAGACTCGCTGAACGCGTCCGCAAAGCCTTTTGCCGCTTCTTTCAGACGGCCAGCCATGTCGGCAGTGGCTTCCTTGACTTCGCCAGCAGCCTTTCCGCTTTCTTCGCCGAGTTTCTGAAAGTCGTCCTTGAGGACTGCGCCCACCGCCGCGGCGGCTTCCTTTGCCGCGCGGGCAAGTTCTTCGGCAGACTCACGCACGGACATATCGTTTTCTTTGGCAATCTCTTTTGCGGTGAGCGCGGAATTCTCAATCCACCCGGTCACTTTGCCAATCTGCACCTGCGTCTGCTTTGCCCCGCTCTCAATAATGGTGGCAACGTCACCATACGTTACGGTCGCCACCGTCCTGGCGAACAGACCCGCAGAGGATTTGAGTTTTGCCGTCTTTTCCGCCACGTAGGCTTTCGTGTCTTTCTCAAATTCTGCCGCAGACAACGCCGCACAGCACACTGCCGCCATGACAATCATCATCAGTTTTCTCATGTTCGCTACCTCGTTTGATAAGATGATACACCGCAGTATAGCACACGCGCTGTCTTTTCTCAAACGGAAAAAGTCAGTATACTGGAAAAAATCAGGAATTCGGGGACATCATGGAAAATCCTTTTGCGCATCTGCTGCCGTCTGCCATGCAGATTCTTACGCTTTCGGGCGCACGGTTCGTGCTTCTTTTGGGCATCATACTTTTTTTCGGCTCGGTTGGCGGTCGGATTTTTCAGAAACTGAAGATTCCGCAGGTGGTCGGCTACATCGTCGTGGGCATTCTGCTCGGCGTTTCGGGTACGTGGGTACTCGGTCCGGAAACGGTCGCGGCGTTGAATCCCGTCAGCACGATTGCGCTTTCGCTCATCGGCTTTCTGGTCGGCGCGGAGCTGAAAATCGATGTCATCAAAAAATACGGCAAACAGTTCGTGGGCATTCTGCTTGGCGAATCAATCACGCCGTTCTTTGTGGTCGGCATACTGACGGGCGGCGCGGCGTTTGTGGCAACGCGGAAATTGCCTTATTCTGTTGCACTCGGCTTACTGCTCGGCGCGATTTGCGCAGCGACCGCGCCCGCCGCAACCACTGACGTGCTGCGCGAATACCGTACCAAAGGCCCGCTTACCACTACGATTCTGGGCATTGTCGCTATGGACGACGCGGTTGCGCTCATGCTGTACGCCGTTGCCGCAACGATTTCCGCGCCGCTGCTCGGTGGGAACGGCATTTCGCTCACGGCGCAGCTGGGCGCAATTGCCTATGATATTTTAGGTTCGGTCATCATCGGGCTGGGATTCGGCTTTGTTCTCAGCCTGATTTTACGGCATACGATGGACGATGACGGGCGGGTGCTCGGCTTTTCACTGGGGATTCTGTTCTTAAGCACGGGAATCTGCGATTTGCTCGGCTTGGATCATATGCTTTCCGCTATGTTCATCGGCTTTTTTATGACGAATTTTGCGCAGAAAAAGACGCGCCCGCTGTTCAAGCTAGTGGAACGCTTTACGCCGCCGGTGTATGTGCTGTTCTTTGTCACCGTGGGCGCAAAGCTGAACGTGTGGATTCTGACGCCGTTCTTTGCGCTTATCGTGCTTTTGTATGTGGGCGGGCGCACACTCGGAAAGACAATCGGCGCACGGCTGGGGGCGCGGCTGACACACGCACCGAAGACCGTGCACAAATGGTTGCCGTTCTGCCTGTTAAGTCAGGCGGGAGTGGCAATCGGGCTGAGCATTGCGGCAGGAAACGACTTTCCCGATTCAATCGGCCCACAGATTATGCTGATAATTACGGCGACAACGTTCATCGTGCAAATACTCGGTCCGATCTGCGTCAAGTACGGCGTGAGCAAAGCCGGTGAGGTCGGGCTGAATGTGACTGAGGAAGACATCATCAGAAAGTCGCTTGTCCGCGACATTACGGCGGGAAACGTGCCGGTCTGTCAGGCTACGAGCTACACGATAGTGAATGAGAACGAACAAATCGGTACGCTTATCCGCAGTTTTACTGAGCATGAGAACATGAATTACGAGGTACGCGGAAAGGACGGACTGCTGACCGGGCAGATTTCACTCGCGCGCATAAAAGACGCCATGCATATCGGCGCGTTCGCAGAGATGATGCCGGCGTTTGAACTGATGGAAAAGCCGTCCGCAGTCTGTACGCCGCAGACTCCGCTGCCCGAAGCCTACCAGCTCTTTGCCGAACACGACACGGAAGCAATCTGTATTGTGGACGCGCAGCGCAAACCGCTCGGTATCCTAGAGAAATACACGGTTGACCACTATATCCACACCAAAATCGTGGAGCTTGAGCATCGGTTGGAACAGATAAAATAGGCGCAGACAGTGCGCGGCGGCTACAATAGCTTTGCGATTTCCGCGTGCTGCACGTCGAATTGTTCCATTACGTGGTCGATCATCGCCTGTTTGGGGTCGGGATGGTCGGCAGGCAACGACGCAAGGTAATCTTTGCGGTACTGTTTGCAGGCAAAGACAGGGCTTGCCGCAAAAATCTGTACGGCGCGGTCCAGTTTGTCGGCGAGCATGTCGTCGGGATTGTCCGGGTCTATCGACAGAATCTGTCCGTTTATGGTGACCAAGACCATTACGTCGAACATACGCAAGTAACTGTCTATCTCGCGCAGACCGCGTTTTGTCTCGGGGTGACCGGGGCGGTAGCGCGTTCCACTGGGAAACACCAAAATGACTTCGCCGTCGCGCTTGCATTTGTCCATGGCGCGCATTGCCGCCAAGTTAATCGTGCGCGCTTTCTTTTCTTCGTTCAGTTTTTCTTCTTCCGTCTGCGCTTTTTCTTCTGTCTGTATGAGCGAGCGCGTAGGATAAATGACGACCCGGCTAAAACTTTCCGCAAATGCCTTTACGCCGGGATCTGCTTCGTTCAGTTTCATGCCCGCAATCGCAACGATTTTGCGTGAAAGTTCTTTGCCTTCTTCGCCCAAATCGTGTTCCAAAAGCCAGCAGAGCGCGGGCAAATCGGCATTGCTGTAATGCTCCATGAGAATCAGCCCTGACTTTCCCGCCTTTACCGCGTCAAAAAATGCGCGCCAGTTCTCTTTGTTTTCAAGGCGGCTGCCTTCTGCCAAATGATCGCCTACGAGCACGTCGATGAATTTGCGTGTCTGCGGATTCGCTTTTTGGTAGACATTCGTCTCATTTATTTTGTCCGCTGCCACAGAAACCTGTGCAAGTTGTGTCAGAATGTCGCCGTATTTTTCGCGGATTGAAATGCCAGCCATGTGATTCTCCTATTTTTCTTTGTGCCGACGGTCGAGTTCGTCGTACACGTCTTTCCATGTTACGTTCTCTTTGTACAGCAAAACGCTCACAAAGTACAGCAAATCTGCCGCTTCCCAGATGACATCGGCTTTGTTCTCAGCCTCGTCGCACAGTTCTTCGGCTTCTTCCATGATTTTTTCACGCACACGCGTCGCGTCCAACGTGGCGGTGTAGCTGCCGGGACGTGGATTGGCAAAGCGTTCGCAAATCGTCGCGTACAGCCGCTCCAAGGAAGATTTTTCGTCGGGAGCAGAGCTGAAGCAGGTAAAACTGCCCGTGTGGCAGACTCCGCCGTGCGGAATGACTGTGGCAAGTACGCTGTCGCGGTCGCAGTCGGCGCGCATTTTGACCAGCTCCAAGAAATGTCCGCTCGTCTCACCTTTTGTCCACAGCGCGTTGCGTGTGCGGCTGTAAAATGTCAGTCTTCCCGTCTCAAACGACCGTGCGAACGCCGCGCGGTTTGCGTAGCCGGTCATCAGCACCTCGCCGGAAATGCTCTGTGCAATCACAGGAAGCAGGTCGCCCGTCTTTTCCCAGTTCAGGCAGGAAACGAACGCATCCGCCAAACGCACTGCGCCCGTGTACAATGCCATGCCCAGCTGTACGTCGCAGCCCAACTTTTCCAGCTCGGTTACCTGCTCAAGCGAATGAACGCCGCCCGCCGCGACCACACGGCATCTGACAGCGGCGCGCAAAGCCCGCACGGCTTCCATGTCCGTTCCCTGCATACACCCTTCTTTTTCTACGCAGGTGAACAGCAATTCAGAGCAGTATTTCTCGGCTTCCTTTGCGCCGTCAATCAGCGGAATGTCCACGGTTTCCGTCCAGCCTTTGACGGCAATCTTGCCGTTGATTGCGTCTACGCTGACAATCACGCGCTGCCTGCCGATTGCCTTGTTCAGTTCTTCCAAAAACGCCGTGTTCAGGATTGATTCGCCGGGCTTTGGCGCGGGATTCCATGCGGCACTTCCCACAATAACCTTTTCCGCGCCGAGCGAAATGAGTTCCCGCGCTTTCTTTACGTCGCGGATTCCGCCGCCCACACGCACGTTTCCGCGCCGCAGCAGACGCTTGAGCAGATCCGTATTCTTTGTATTTCCTTTTTCGTCCGTGTTGCGCAACGCCTGATCAAGGTCGATGATCGCGACTTCGCCGTACCGATCAAAATCTGCAATCAGCGCGTCCGCATCGTCGCGCTGCAAAACCAAGTCCTTGCCGTTTTTCAGCTGGACGATATGACCGTCTTTCAAATCGATTGAAGCAATTACCATGAGTCAATTATAGCAGAATAAGCGGAAAAGAAAAAGACACGGCACGAAAATCTACGGCGCGGGAGCGAGTTGCCGCGACGCATCCTGCTGTTCCGCGATTTTTTCCTCAAACTGCTCGATGTTCTCGCATTTGAGCGCACGGGCTTTTTCCAATGCCGCGTCGCTTTTTTCGCGTTCGCCCGCAAAGGCGTAGGCGACGGCAAGGTTCGCCTGAATCACGGCAATGTTCGGTTCGAGCGCGGCGGCTTTTTCCAACAGCGGAATTGCCTGTGCCGTATCGTCCTGCCCCAGGTAAAGTGCACCAAGACTTGCATACGCTTCGGCGTTTTTGCCGTCCAAAGCAATTGCGTTCCGATAGGCGGCGGCGGCTTTTTCGTCGTCCTTTACCAAATGGTACAGCATACCGAGCGAAACAAAGCCGCGGTATTCCGCACGAAGGGCAAGGGACGATTCCTGCGCGGCAATCGCCTTTTGGTATTCGCCCTGATTCACGTACACATTGGCAATGAACGTGTACAGCAGTTCCGGCGAATAATTGGTGTCTTCGTCCAACGCCTGCGTAAAAAACTGGAGCGCCGTATCGTATTCGCCCGTTCCCAACGCCTGCATTGCCTGCCGGACGGTGTTGTCGCCCGGTTTTGCGCAGGAAATCATGCCCGCAGCCACAAAAAAAGCGCAAAAAAAGCAAAAAATCGTTTGTTTTTTCATAATCTCTATCATTGCATTTTTTTCGTTTTTTTGTCAAATTTAAACGAAGAGGTAACAGAAATGCCAAGAAATCAATTTCAGCGGATGGTGTTCGCGTTCATTACGGTGGTAGTGACCGTGCACGCCTTTGTTTTTTTCAGCCTGTACGTGGTGAACGGAAACGCGCTCATGCAGGTAAACCAGACGGCGAGCGTCCTTGACGCGCTGCGCAAACAGGGCGGCGTGTATATGTTCGGGAACATGGTGCCGATTTGGGCGGTCGTGCTCATTGAATTCGTGCTCGCCTATACACTGGAAGTGTGCATGGGAAGCCCCGTGTCGTTCCGGCTTGCCTGCCGGAAATTTGACCCGCGCAAGGACAACCCGACCATTTTTGAGTCTGCAGTCATCACGGCGACCGTCTGCCTGATGTGTCCCGCCATGAGTCTGCTCGCCGCGTTCTTGTACTATCCGTACTACGCGGGATTCAACGGGCTGACGCTGCTGGCAAACTGGCTCAAACTGATGTGCTTTAACGTGCCGTTCGCGTTCTTTACGCAGATGTTCTTTATTCAGCCGTTCGTGCGCAAAGTGTTCCGCACCGTATTCGCCAAAGACATCGCCGCGCGCCAGCAGAACGCTGTGTGAAAAAAATTGTCCTTTTACATTTTCACCACTGCTGTGCGATCGCTTACAGCACAAAACGTCTATCGCCGGTAGCACGATATGTGCTACTTACGGTAGCAAAGTTTGTCTATCGCCAATAGCACGATGTGTGCTACTTACGGTAGCAAAGTTCGTCTATCGCCAATAACACGAAACGTGCTACTTACAGTAGCAAAGTTCGTCTATCGCCGGTAGCACACTTTGTCTATGCCGATAGCAAACGCCGTGCATTAACAATAGCACAATGCGAATAGCGGCAGCAGCAAAAATACGGGCATTGTGCCGTACAGATTTTGTAGGAGTACGAGTTACGATTTTAAAATACCGCCGCACGTATTTCCGCAAATAAATTCTGCCCGGGGGCTTTGGTGGCACAAAGGAACACTTTTTAAACTTCACATTTTCCCCCGCGCGGGCATTGACGATTGCGGATTTGTGATTTATTATAGAAAAAATGTGTCTGCCGGGCATTTTTGGTGTACGGGCGGACAACAGATTTGGAGGAATCAGAGCATGGCAGAATTCAAAATGAAGGATTTTGACCTTACGGGAAAAGTCGCTTGGGTGACGGGTGCTTCTTACGGAATCGGTTTTGCGATTGCAAAGGCATTTGCCGCGGCGGGCGCAAAAATCGTGTTCAATGACCGCGGGCAGGAGCAGCTGGAAAAAGGTCTTGCAAACTATAAAAACGCGGGCATAGACGCGCACGGCTATATCTGCGACGTTACCGACGAAGCGGTCGTGCAGGAAACCGTCAAGAAAATCGAAAAAGACGTTGGCGTGGTGGACATCCTCGTGAACAACGCGGGTATCATCAAGCGCATTCCCATGCTGGAGATGAAGGCGGAAGAATTCCGGCAGGTTATTGACGTGGACTTGAACGCTCCGTTCATCGTGTCAAAGGCGGTTCTGCCGGGCATGATCAAAAAAGGCCACGGAAAAATCATCAATATCTGTTCTATGATGTCCGAGCTTGGACGCGAGACGGTCTCCGCTTATGCGGCGGCAAAAGGCGGTCTCAAAATGCTGACGCGCAATATCTGTTCGGAATACGGCGGGGACAACATTCAGTGCAATGGCATTGGACCGGGATACATCGCCACGCCGCAGACCGCTCCGTTGCGCGAAAAGCAGCCCGACGGCTCACGGCATCCGTTTGACCAGTTCATCTGCGCAAAGACACCGGCAGGACGCTGGCTCGATCCCGAAGAACTGGCAGGACCGGCCGTGTTCCTTGCTTCCGACGCATCAAACGCAGTGAACGGACATATCCTGTATGTTGACGGCGGCATTCTGGCTTACATCGGAAAACAGCCGTCGTAAGCATAACCCATACCGAAAGCCCACTCAAAATCGGGTGGGCTTTTTTATTCATATTGAGGACAAACCATGAAGAAAATCATTGTTGCGCTTGCGGTGCTTTGCGCAATGGCGGCGGGGTCATGCCGGAAAAACAGCGCGACCGCAAAAACGCCCGCCGTGCCGAACATGACGGCGGCGCGGCTTGCCGTTCCCGCATTCACGACGCAGGATTTGGACGGAAACACGGTGACCAACGCCCTTTTCAGCCGGGCGGACGTAACGGTGCTGAACGTGTGGGGAACATTTTGCCCGCCGTGCATTGCCGAAATGCCTAAGCTGGGCGCATGGGCGGACGCAATGCCGGAGAACGTGCAAATCGTCGGGCTTATCAGCGACGTGCGGGCAAAAACCGACAAGGACGGCATTGCCGACGCAAAGAAAATCCTTTCTGACGCGCACGCCAATTTTGTCAACTTGATTGCGAACGCAGATTTTTCGTCGTTCTTGCAGGGCATACAATTTGTGCCGACCACGTTTTTAGTTGACCGTGACGGCGTGGTAATCGGCGAGCCGATCGTAGGCGCACAAGTGCCGCGCTACAAGCAGGCGGTGGAAAACTACCTTGGAGCATGACGCGTTGCACGGCAGGACGATGTTCCAGGCGGTACGTGCGCTCGTGCCGTTCGTGCTGCTCGCGCTTGCCGCCGTATTCGTATGGGCGGGCATACAGCGCGGCGAACTGCGGCTCGTGCTGAACAAGGCAATCCGTATCTGCCTGGAATGCGTGGGGCTTGGCTGATGCGCACCATTACGAATCCTGTCCGCAGGAAGATAATTCAGATTGCCGCATTCGGGTTCTGCAATCCGCACGTGCGCAATTTTGCGGGCGGCAAACTGTACTCCGGCTCGTGGAAAAATTTTTGCGCGCCCGGACTGAACTGCTATTCCTGCCCGGCGGCGACCCTTTCCTGTCCTATCGGTGCGCTTCAGGCGGTTTCCGGGTCGATTAAATTCGACTTCAGTTTTTACGTGGTCGGCATATTGCTTGCGTTCGGCGTGGTGCTCGGCCGGGTCGTCTGCGGATTTTTATGTCCGTTCGGGCTTGTACAGGAACTGCTGCACAAAATCCCCTCGCCAAAAGTACGCCTGCCCAAACCGCTGCGGTTCGTCAAATATGCGGTACTCGCGGTGTTCGTGCTGATTCTGCCCGTGGCTTCGGCAAATGGCACGGGAATCGGCGACCCGGCGTTCTGCGAGTACGTCTGCCCCGCGGGAACGCTTGAGGGCGGCATTCCGATACTGCTGACACACGCGGAACTGCGCCCGGTCATCGGCGGGCTGTTCGCGCTCAAATGCTCAATTTTAGTCCTGACGCTCGCCGGGTGCGTGTTCATCAGCCGATTTTTCTGCAAGCTCCTGTGTCCGCTCGGCGCAATCTACGGGCTGTGCAACAAAATCTCGCTGTACCGTCTGCGCGTGGACGGCGAATCGTGCGTACACTGCGGCGCATGCCACGCGCACTGCCCCATGGACGTTGACCCCGTGCTTCACCCGCAGTCCGCCGAATGCATCCGCTGCGGAAAATGCGCCCACATCTGCCCCCAAAACGCCATCAAACTCGGCTTTTCGCTCCGTTAAAATCGCGCACTGTTGCTCGTCCAGATGGAATTTTGGCAAACGGCAAAATGCCGTTGCTTGCCCAAACGGAATTTTGACCACCGGCGAAATGCCGTTCTTTGTCCAAGCGGAATTTTGGCAAACGGCGAAATGCCGTTACTCGTCCAGACGGAATTTTAGCCACCGGCGAAATGCCGTTGCTTATCCAGACGAAATTTCGGCAAACGGCGAAATGCCGTTGCTTGCCCAAGCGGAATTTCAGCGAACGGCGAAATGCCGTTGCCCGTCCAGACGGAATTTTGACTACCGGCGAAATGCCGTTCTTTGTCCAAGCGGAATTTCGGCAAATGGCGGAATGCCGTTGCTCGTCCAGACGAAATTTTGGCGAACGGTGCAGCGGCTCGTTTGGTTCGTCGGTTGAAATCGCAGGTTTTTTTCGCTACACTAATCGTATGAAAACGTCTCAGTATTATATTTCTACCTTGCGCGAAGCCCCGGCAGAAGCGATTATCGCAAGCCATATTCTGATGCTCCGCGCGGGTCTGGTGCGCAAGCTGGCAAACGGTCTGTACGCATACCTGCCGATGGGACTGCGCTCCCTGCACAAAGTGGAAACGATTATCCGCGAAGAACTTGACCGTATCGGCGCGATGGAAATAAAGATTCCCGTCATTCAGCCGGGCGAAATTTGGAAAGAAAGCGGGCGGTGGGAAACGATGGGTCCGCAAATGCTCAAGGCGAAAAACCGCGGCGAGCAGGATATGGTTGTCAGCCCGACGGCGGAGGAAGGCTACACCGCAATCGTGCGCGACGCGCTGACCAGTTACAAGCAGTTGCCCGTCAACCTGTACCAAATCAACACCAAATACCGCGATGAAATCCGCCCCCGCTACGGCGTAATGCGCGGGCGCGAATTCACGATGATGGACGCATACACGATGCACACAAACGACGAATCCCTGGACGAATCGTACCGCGCGTATGAAAAGGCGTATTTCCGCATCTTCAAGCGGCTCGGCCTGAACATCATTCCTGTCAAGGCGGACAGCGGCGCAATGGGCGGCAGCGGCAGCGAAGAATTCATGGTGGAAAGTCCGATTGGCGACGACACGCTCATTCTGTGCGGCAACTGCGGCTATGCGGCAAATGCCGAAAAAGCCGCCTGCGCTCCCGACGTGGCGACCGACAGCGACGGCAAGCCGCAGGTCAAAACCGATTTGCCCTATGAGGACGTGGCGACCCCGAACGTCTTTTCCATTGCCGACATGGAGCGGTTTTTTGGCGCGTCGTCCAAGACGTTCATCAAATCGCTCATCTACAAGGTGGAAAACTGCGCGCTCGACCTGAGCGCGGACGCGCACGGCAAGCAGTTCAAGCGGGTCAACGATCCGAGCGGCAGTTATTATCCCGTCGCTTATTTCTGCGTGCTGATTCGCGCGGATTTAGACGTAAACGAGGCGAAACTGGCTTCCGCGCTCAAGGCGAGCGCGGTCGAGCTGGCGGACGAAAAGGCAGTTTTGCAGTATGCGGGCGCGCCCCACGGGTTCGTCGGGCCGACTGCCGCCACCGTGCCGCTCGTCGCCGATTATTCCGTCATCGCCACGCAGGAAGACGGCTCGCTCGCCGCGCAAATGCACGACGCAATCACGGGAAGCGGCAAAGAAGGCTACCATATCAAGCACGTTGAGCCGTTGCGCGACTTTACACCGTTCCTGAACGCGGATGTCCGCATGGTCAAGGCGGGCGACCGCTGCCCGGTCTGCGACAATCCGTTCCACACGACCAAAGGCAACGAGCTGGGGCATATCTTCAAGCTCGGGCAGAAATATACCAAGTCGATGAATGTCACCTACCTCGACGAAAACGGCAAGGCGGCAACGCCGACCATGGGCTGCTACGGAATCGGCGTGGACCGGACGCTCGCTTCGATTATCGAAAACCACAACGACGACAAGGGCATCATCTGGACAATGAGCACCGCGCCGTTCCAAGTCTGCATTGTGCCGATAAAATACGACGGGCAGATGAAAACCGTTGCCGACCGGCTTTACGACGAACTGACCCGCGCCGGCATTGAGGTGCTGCTTGATGACCGCAACGAACGCCCCGGCGTAAAATTCGCCGACATGGAGCTGATCGGCATTCCGCTGCGCATTACCGTGGGCGAAAAGACGCTCCCCAACGTGGAATGCAAGCCGCGCAACGCGACAGAAGCAGAAATCGTGCCCGCAGAACAGGCGGCGGAAAAAGCCATTCAGTTTGTGCGCGACGCGCTTGCGGCATTGAACGCGGAGTAATTAGAAATACCGTGCCGACAGCGCGTCGGCAAGCACTTCGGCACGGCGAATCGTCTGAATAATCAGCGGAATGAACAGCGGGAACAGAATCCGTATCTTCGCAAAAAATCCTTTCGCATTGCCCAATCCCCCGCGCTCAAGTTGTGTCTTGACGATTGCCGACGCTTCGTCTATCAGAATGGGAATGAAGCGGAACATAATCTCCACCACCACCACGAGCGGGCGCACGGGAATATGCAGCGCGGCAAGCGGTCGGACAAGCGTCGAAAATCCTTCCAAGATTTCTTTTTCTCCCGTAGAATGCACGAACACTTGCACCGCCGACAGCGCACCGAACACGCGGACAAGCGTAAGGACGCACAGCCATATCTTGAACGGCGTGACCATAAACCATTTCCATTCGGTAAAATGCTGCTCGCCGTCACGCGCGGGAATAAAAATCATCTGAATGGCGCAGTACAACAGCATCCACGGCAGGATTTTGGCGAACGACGTAAAAAGCCGACGGACGGGATACTTCGCAAGCAGCGCGTACACCACGGACGCAAGCACCACGCCCGCCGCAAATACCGTATGCCGCACGCACAGCGCGCACACGAACAGAGCCAGAAACACGACATATTTCCACGCCGGGCGCAGTTTTTGGACGATACCGCGGACATGCACGCCCGCCGTGCCGAACCGGGCAGCCTTGCGCAACGTGGCAAGAATCGGCGCGCCAGCAAGCGGCGGCATTGCTTTGAGCCGCACTGAATCCGCGAGCGGCTGCCCCGCAGAATCGGAGACGATTGCGCCGTTTTCCATGTGGATTGCCCGGTCGGCAAACGCCGCTTCGTCCATGCGGTGTGTGCTGAACACCACTGTCTTGCCGTCCTGCGTCAGGGCGCGCAACAGCTGCATCACGCGGTGGCGGCTCACGGGGTCAAGCCCTGCCGTCGGCTCATCAAACAAAAGCACGTCGCTGTCCATTGCGATGATACCGGCAATGGCGAGCTTGCGCTTTTCACCGCCGCTCAGCTGCTGGGTCGCCCGGTCGGCAAACGCCTCAAACGGCAAACCGACCGTGTTCATCGCCCTGCACACACGCGCTTTCAGTTCCTTGCCACGAACGCCCTGATTTTTCGGACCGAACGCCACGTCATCGGCGGCATACGGCTCGAACAGCGCCGCCTGACTGTCTTGCAGCGCGAGCGACGGGCATGAATCCGCAAACACTTCGCCCCCATGGGCAAGCAAGCCCGCCGCCACCTCAAGCAGCGTGGATTTTCCTGCGCCGCTCGCGCCGGTAATCGCCGTGAGCGTTCCCCGGAAAATATCCGCCGAAAAATGGTCAAGCACCGTGCAGTCGTCATACGAAAAACTGACATCGCGGAACGCAAGCGCGACCTCCGCACGGGAAAAATCCTGCGCCGACCGTTTCTTTTCGGCAAGCGGACTGCCGAACAATCCGCCCGTCAACGCCGCGTCCGCCGCAAACGCCGCGCGCGTCCCGTCAAACACGACCGCCCCTTCACGGAGCACGATAATATGTCGCGCCCGCATCGCCTCGTCATAATCATGCGTAATGTGCAGAATCGTCTGCCCGCGCCGGTTGCATGCGTCCAAAAATTGCATAACGTCCGCGCGAGATTCCGGGTCGAGCATGGACGTTGCCTCGTCAAGCACGAGCAGGTCGGGGCGCAGGGCAAGAATGCCGCTCATCGCCAATTTCTGCATCTGCCCGAGCGAAAGCGCGTTGGTACGGCTGTCCGCACGGTCAAGCAAGTCGGAGACCGACAGGCTTTCTATGACGCGCTGCTCCACTTCCGCGTCCGAAAGCCCCAAATTCTCCGGACCGAACGCCGTATCGCGCGAGACAATGCCCGACACAATCTGATCTTTCGGATTCTGGAACACGATTCCTGCACGAACGCCGTCCGCAAGCCGCACATTTCCTTGCTGCGCCGACAAAAACCCCGTGATAATCCGCGCGAGCGTACTTTTTCCCGATCCGTTCGTACCCAAAATGACCGCATACTCGCCCGGCTGCACGGAAAACGACACGTCGCGCAGCACGTGCTTTGGCGATTCCGGGTAGGAGAACGAAAGATGTTCGACGGAAAGCAACGACATTATCCCCATACTACCGCAAAACACGCCGCATTACAACAAACACAACTGCGCGTCACGCAGGCTCACCTGTTTTGCCTCATGCAGTTCGTCGCCGTCACGCGCGCCACCAATCAAAAACGACGACTGCGGGTCGTGGAGCGCGGCATTCTTGCGGACGAGCGCGGCATCGTCATTGGCGTAGCAGTAGCGGCAACCATGCGGGCAGCTGTTGTACGCGCCGATGTCATGCGTGGCAATGCACCCGCAATGCCGCCGCAGATGCTGCACGGGCAGCGACGCGACGAGCGGAAATCCCGCCGCGCGCTCAATGACCGCGCGAGAGACACACGCCCCCGCCGCCACGCCGAACGCGCTCAAATCGACCTGTTCCGCGCACGTCTCCACACGAATGCGCGTCTGCGCGCCGACGCGCGAGAACGCCTGCGCCAAAAACTGCTGGTCGGCACGGCTCACTTCCTGCACGGCGGGAAAATTCCGCTTCGTCTTCTCATACAAATCGACAAAACTGATAACGCAGCGGTCGGTCGCCGGGCGCAACTGCTCCGCCAGCTGCCGAAAACTGCGGATATGCGCGGAAACGGAATACGTTTCGTCCACAAAAATCGGGTCGTACCGCCAGCACACGTTGGGCTTGCCAATCGCCGCGCCCAAAGCAAGCGTCGCGTCCACCACCGCCGATTTGGGGGGAACGTTCGGCTCGACTTCCGTTCCGTAAGGGGTAATCGTCACAAAAATATACAGGGCAAAGCCACGCGCGCGCAGTTCGGGCAGGTGCGGGAGCAAGGGCGCGGGATTTTTCGTGCAGAACACAAGGCAGTCCACCACGTCCGGGGACAGGCGGTAGCGCGTTACCTGACGGGCATAGTACGGATTGCGCACGTCCACAAAGCCCGCGCGCACACGGTTCATAAACCAGTCGGCATAGAACGCGGGAATGTCGGTGCGCCCGCTGACAAAGAGCAGCATATCAATAATGCGGCGGACGGCGGGCAGGAATGTCGATGTTCTGCGCCAGTTCCTCGTACCGACCGGCAAGCATTTTGTTCTCCTCGCGCAGAATCGCAATCTGCTTTGCGTTCGTCACGGCTTCCTGCTGCAACTGCGCCACAAAATCTTCAAGGTACGCCAGTTTTGTTTCCAGCGCGATAAAGCGTTCTTCGGTTTCCATGCGGTCATTATAGCGTTTTTGCGCGGAACATGATACACTGACAAAAAGGAAAAGCCATGATACAGGGAAAGACAGTCGTCCTCGGCGTGAGCGGAAGCATTGCCGCCTACAAGATCGCGGGACTTGCCCGCGCGCTGGTACGCGAAGGTGCAAACGTACAGGTGATTATGACCAAAAACGCCGTGCAGTTCATCAATCCGATTACGTTTGAGACGCTCACGGGCAACAAATGCCTCATAGACACGTTCGACCGCAATTTTGAGTACAGCGTGGAGCATGTCGCGCTTGCCAAACGGGCGGACGTGTTCATGCTCGCGCCCGCCACCGCAAACGTCATTGCCAAGGCGGCGCACGGGCTTGCCGACGACATGCTCACCACCACGTTGCTCGCCTGCTGCTGCCCCAAGCTGATTGCCCCCGCCATGAACACGGCGATGCTCGAAAATCCCGCCACGCAGGAAAACCTTGCCACCTGCCGCCGCCACGGCATGACCGTCATTGAACCGGCGACGGGTCGTCTGGCAAACGGCGATACCGGCGCGGGAAAAATGCCCGAAGCGGAAACTTTGTTCGACTGGATCGACTTTACGATCGGCTACGAAAAAGACCTTGCGGGCAAGAAAATCCTCGTCACGGCAGGACCGACCCGCGAATCGCTCGACCCCGTGCGCTACCTGACCAACCATTCGAGCGGCAAAATGGGCTTTGCGCTCGCAAAAATCGCCGCCGCGCGCGGCGCGGACGTAACGCTCGTCAGCGGACCGGTCGCGCTCCCGACCCCGCTCGGCGTGTGCCGCAGGGACGTGACGACCGCCCGCGAGATGTTCACGGCGGTAACGGAACAGAGCGCGGCGCAGGACATCATCATCATGGCGGCGGCGGTGGCAGACTACCGCCCCGCGTCCTACAGCACACAGAAAATCAAAAAATCGGACGGCGCGGCAACAATCGCCCTGGAACGCACGGACGACATCCTTGCCTGGCTCGGCGAACACAAACGGCCGGGGCAATTCCTGTGCGGATTCTGCATGGAGACCCAGCAGCTTGCCCAGAACGCCCGCGAAAAACTCGACCGCAAACACGCCGACCTCATCTGCGCCAACAGCCTGACCGAAGCGGGCGCGGGATTCGGCTGCGACACCAACATCATCACGCTCGTCACCAAACACGGCGACCGCCCGCTGCCCCTGCAAAGCAAGGAATCCGCGGCGCAGGCAATCCTGGACGAAATCGTCGGCGCGCTTTGACAACGGTACGCCGTTCTGTTATCATAGTACCATGAAGCGGACGGCGCACACAAACTCCCAAGTGGGGGGGGGGGGGGGGGGGGGGGGGGGGGGGGGGGGGGGGGGGGGGGGGGG
>CAMWTK010000006.1 GCA_947177175.1 uncultured Treponema sp. | reverse complement strand
GCAAAGCATAACGCGGCGGACACGCTGAAGCTGCTCATTGCCGCTGGCGCAGACGTACACGCAAGGAGGAAGATAAGCGGCGAGACGGCAATCATGCAAGCGGCGACATATGACGCGACGGACACGACGCGATTGCTCATAGCGGCGGGCGCGGACGTAAACGCAAAAAACGATGGCGGCTGGACTGCGCTCATGATTGCGGCATGGAACGACGCGGCAGACACAACAAAGATGCTGATAGCGGCCGACGCGGACGTGAACGCAACGAACAATGACGGTGAGACTGCGCTCATGTTTGCGGCACGGAAGGATGCGGCAGACGCGGCGAAACTGCTGATAGAAGCGGGCGCAGACGTGAACGCAACGGAAAAGCGCGACGGCACACCCCTCATGTTTGCGGCGGGGAACAACGCGGCGGACGTAGCACAACTGCTCATCGAGGCGGGTGCGGACGTGAACGCACTGTGGGATAGCGGCACAACATTGATGATTGCGGCGGATAACAACTCGCCGGACGTGGCGAAACTGCTCATAGCGGCCGGTGTGGACGTAAACGTAAGGGACGATGACGGCAAGACCGCGCTGATGTATGCAGAAGAAAACGAAGCAACAGACGTGATCGCGCTGCTCAAGGCAGCGGGCGCAAAAGACTAAACGGGAGCAAACCATGACCATGAAACAGAAAACAATCATCACCATTGCGGCGTTCGCGCTTGTATGCGCGGGCGCATCTGCGCAGAACGCGGCGGAACACTACGAGATTGGCGACAAAGGTCCGGGCGGCGGCATCGTGTTCTATTATTCCGAGGCGGGATTTCCCGTCCAGGATTCGGACGACGCAAGCCCCGTCATCTGCCATTATCTGGAATGCGCGCCTGAAGAAATGGGGAGCATTCCGTGGTGTCCGTGCGGACACAAAATGTGGTGTCACATACGAACGACGGATGACTTGGGAGCGGGAAAACTCAATACCGTCCATATCGTGGACGGTACGCATGATGCCCCGCTCACATTATCGAACTGCGCGGCATATGCGTGCGCACACTATGCTACGAAAACAACGAAAGCAGGCGAATGGTATCTGCCGAGCAAACTTGAGCTGCATTTGCTATATGAGAATCTTCGGAAAAGTGGAAAGATTGCCAGCGATGCATGGTACTGGTCGTCGTCGCAATACCGTTATAACGTCGCATGGTGTCAGAGATTCAGCGACAGCCAACAGGACTACGACGGCAAGTTCGGCAGTGGTTGCGCCCGTGCGGTCAGGGCGTTTTAGCCGCACCCGCAGCAACGGCAGTCCGCGTCCGCCGGTAGTAGTCGAGGACGCTCTTGACGAACAGCTTGTCCTCATGCGCGATGTGGGTGAACACCCAGTCATACAGGAACCTGACGAATTTGTACGCCGTCCCGATCGTCGAAGTCTCAAATTCGTTCGACAGCGACAGGACTTTCTTCCGGAACATATCATGCTCGCGCTTGTGGTCGGGATAGTCGGGATAGCCCGCCGCCCGCATGAGCGTCTCCTCGGTCTTGAAGTGCAGCAGCACATAATCGTAGCACTCGCGGATTGCCTGCGCGAGGCTGTCGCTCCAGGTCGTCTCCGCGCCGTTCTGCATCAACCCCCGGTGCAGCCGGTTGCACAGCCCGACGAGCCGCTTGTGCTGATCGTCAATCACGGGAATCCCTATGTCAAAACGCGGACTCCATTCGAGCACGTTGCTCATGTCGAACCCCGAATCAGAAAACATGAAGCATCCTCCGTCCTGCAACGACGGCATTTGCCACTGCGTCGGAATCTTCGCGGCTTATTTTTCCGACATATTTTTTCAGGTCGCGCTCCGGGGGAAGGAATTCATCAAGGGCAGTGATTATCACTTTCTGGCGCGGGCGCAGGGCTTCCTTTGAAAACGGAATGCACACCGTGCCATCAAAATAACCGTTCGTTGCGTTCATGTGCTGCCTCCACCATTTCAGTATACGCGATTGCAAGCCAAAACACAACCGCAAGCAGCGCATTGCGCTGCGACCGCCGCGCGTTGACGGTGGCGGGGGATTGTGGTATCATGCCGCAGGAGCAGAAGATGTCCGCCAATGTCGCCCGCTCCCATTTCTGTGCAGGCGTGAGGTTATTCGTGCGTTTTATGGGTAGTCCTTTTTTGAGGATTCTCCAACGCCTACTTATATGCTCCAAAATTCAAAAATACACTTTTTTGGAAAAAATGTGAAAAAAGTTGTGTGTGTTGTATTCTCTTTCTACTTGAAAGATAGACAAACTCGTTCTACTATCCCGGCAATTGCAGGAAACGAATTTCAGCCCTGCGAAACGCTCCCGCAAATTGCGGGGAACGAATTTGTTGCACCAAATTCCTCCGCACGGCACTGCGGGAGCGAATTTGGTGTGCAAGATTTATCCCCGGCGGACGGGCAGTCGTTATTTGGGGTCGGGGACGCGGGGCGGCTGGCCGAGCGCGGCGGAGACGTGGCGGACGTACAGGGCGCGGATGGCGGGGTATTCGCCTAAGCCTTTGACGTTCACGGTGACGTTCAGCCCCGCACGCTCAAACTGTCGCCGCCAGCTGTCGTCATCGTCGCCTGCCATGTCGTTGTTGGCGTGGTCGCCGGCGGCAAGCATGAGCGGCGCGAGCACCACGCCCTTGTACTTGCCCGCCTTTACGAGCGCGATGACATCGGCGCATGTGGGGTAGGCTTCCACCGTGCCCACGAATAGGTTGGCGTAGCCCTCCTGCTTTGCCTGGTAGTCCATTGCCGCGTACAGGAAATTGCTAAAATACTCCGTGCCGTGTCCCATCAGCACCAGCGCCTGCTTTTTTGCCAGCGGATTGCCCCGGGCGAGCGCGGCGAGCACGGCCGAAATGTCGTCGTTCGTCGCAAGGAGCGGCTCGCCGTAGCGCACCGCGTCGAACTGCGCTTCATACGGCGCGGCGAGCGACTTCATCTCGTTGTACTCAAGCCCGTACATCAGGTGCGTGGGCTGCACGATCACGGTCTTGCAGCCTTTTGCCCGCGCGTCCTCCATCGCCTCGGAGACCGAAAAGATCTTCGTCCCGTCGCGCTCGAGCAGCTTCTTGCGGATCATCGAGCTGGTGTAGGCTGACGTGACGTAGGCTTCGGGAAACGCCTGGCGCACCTCCTGTTCAACGGCGACGATCGTCGCCTGGCGGTTGTCCTCGTAAGACGTGCCGAAGCTCACGAGGATAATCGCGGTCAGTGAAAGCAATGTGTTCATACTTTCATTCTCCTGCGTGCGTTCGCAATGAAATGAGAACGCACTGTTGCTATAAAAGTTTGCGACGCAAACTTTGGAGATAAAAACGCCGCACCATGTGTGCGGAGTTCTTATCATTCCTCCTAATAATTTATTTGGTAGAGCAATGCGCTCAACAATGCGTAGCAATCGACCCACCGCGCCCCGGTCGGCTTGAAGTGGAACAGCTCGCGCGGCAGCAGGTGGCAGCGGCCGTTCCTCACCGCCGACAGCTCGCGCCAGACCGGGCTTGCCGCAAGCTGCCGCTCGAACCCGGCGACCGCCTTTTCCTCGCTCGCGCCCATCGTCGTCACCAGAATGATGTCCGGGTCGGCGGCGATGATTGCCTCAAGGCTCACGTCCTCGCCGAACGCGCGGTCGCTGTCGGCTATGTTGCGCGCGCCCAGCTCATGCAGGATCGCGCCGGTCATGTTGTTGCTGCTGTTCTTTGCCCGCACGCCGCCGCTGAACGCGCGCAGCAGCAGCACCGTGGGCGCGTGTGCCGCCGCCTGTTCCCGCGCCGCCGCGACAATTTCCGCGCACCGCGCCTGCACGTCCGCGCCGTTCGTTCTATATAAGTCGGTTTTTCCCGTGATGTCCGTGCAGACGCGCAGCATCCGCAGGTAATCGTCAAAGGTATCTAGCGAAAAGAAAGCGACCGCAATCCCCGCACGCTCCAGCAGCGGAAGCAGCCGCTGATGCCCCGCAATGTTCGCGCTCAGCATGACAAAATCCACGCCGAGCGCGAGCAGCCGCTCGCCGTTCGGGGCAAACATCGTGCCGACGACCTCCGCCTCGTCCGAGCGCACCACGCCCGCAACGTGCGCGGAAAAACACGCGGTATGCCACTGTTCGTTCAGCGCGCAGGCTTTTTCCGCGCTCATCGCCGGTGGCTCAGCAAACGCGTCGCTGGTGGCGCAGGCGACCGTCCCGCCTGCGCACATCCACACGGCGGCAAGGCTGCCCTGCAAGACGGCGACGTTCTGGGGGCGTTCGACCGAAACGGTACGGTTCAGCGCGTCGGTAAAGGTATGGGCGGCTGACGGGAAAGAAACGAAAAACATGAGGCACGCGGCAAGCGCGCGCAAAAGATGAGCGTTCATGGCAAATCCATACATCGTGAATTTTCTGTCGCAAAGCCCGGCGATCTGACTCTAACAGTGGCGGGACCGTGAGGTGCTTTCAACCTGCTTCCCCGTTGCCTTTCGGCAGCCTTGCGTGTCCTCATTCTAGCAGAATCGCCCGGCAAAGACAAGCGCGGTTTCCCTTGTTTTTCCTGCGCGAAAAAGGTATCTTAAAGGTGATGAAAGATGCTATCGTTTCCATTGACGCACACCAGATTACCCTTTCCAGCTCGCTGGACGCGGCGGCGTTCGGCAAGGTGAACCCCACGCGGCTGCTCGACGACTGCGGGTGGCTCGCCACGATTCCCGCACCGGCAGATGCGGATGCCGTCACGTTCGCCGAGTGGCGGTTTGACGGCACACAGACCGACGGCGACGGCATCGCGCTGTTCGCGGGAACATCGCCCGGCGACGGAAAAACGCTGCGCCGCCTGTTCGCGGAAGGCACGGACGGCGAGGCCGCCCGCGCGGCGGCCGCAGCCTGCACGGCACTGTCGGCGGCAATCGCGCAGGGCATCGCACTGGGAGCGGTGGGCGCGGAAGGCATTGCCGTCTTTGCGCAGGAGACGCGGACGCAGGTGCTGTTCCTGCCCGCAGAACTGTTCGGGCGGTGCGCGGACAACGCGCCGGAGCGCACGGCGGCGGACGCGGGCAAGTACGTCCACAAGGGGCTTTCGGGCAGGGAATCGCTGCTGTTCACCCGCGCGGTGATTGCCTACCGCGCGCTGTGCGGGACGCTCCCCTATCAAGAGCCGGATTTGTCCAAACGGCAGGCAGACATCTTTGACGGCAGGTTCGTCCCCGTCGCCCTCATGCGCACGGACATCGACGCGACGCTCGCACAGGCGATTGACAGCGGACTGCGCGTGAGCGCACAGCCGCGCGTCGTGCCGGGAGAACGCCGCTACGTGAACGAGAAAGCGGCGGAACACTGTGCGGCAATCATCGCGGCGGCAGAACAGTTCTCCCCTGCGGCATTCGCGGCGGCATGCGAGACCGCGCCGGTGCAGACGGACGCGCTCGCGCAGCAGCGGCAGGCATTCGTCAGCAAGCAGACGGCAACGGTACGGCGCAGACGGTTTTTCCGCCGCAACCGCAACACCCTGCTCGTCACGGCAACCGCCGTCGTGCTCGCCGTGTGGGCAGTCACCTCGTTCGAGCGGGAAAACCGCGGGCTTGCGACGAGCAAAGGCCTCACCTCCTGGGAAACGACGCAGGCATTGTACGCCACCATTCATCAGGCGAACGTGCCGCACTTGCAGGAAATCGCCAAGGGAAAAAAGACCAAAAACCTGCGCCAGATCGTGAGCGGCTTTTACGTGACCAACCGCAGCCGCTACGCGATGAGCCAGGACGAAGCGACCGTCAGCCCAGCGGAATGGCTGTTCCTCAAAAACAAGACGAATTTCTGGCAGTACGGGCTGACCCACCTGCGCATTGACGGCACGGACGCGGACTCGTCGTTCGCCTACCCCGTGCGCGCGGACAAGCCGCAGCCATTGGCGGCAGAAGCGGACGTGCCGCGAAAAAACGGGACGACCGCGCGCCACACGGCGACCTATTATCTGGTGAACAACGACGGCTCCGCCCGTATCAGCACGAACACGGTGACGGACACCGTGACGCTCACCTGGCGGCGCGGGCGGTGGCTCGTGACGGACATCGCGAGCAAGAGCAAGGGCGGCTTCGTGTTCACCAAGGATTTCTACGCCGCCTATCAGGCCGCGCTCGACGTGACGGACGGCGACATCGAGCAGACCGCCGACATCCTGCGCGCCACCTACGAATGGATTCCCACCGCCGAAGAAATCCGCGCGGGCAAAGCCTCCCTCGAAAAGAAGCTCAGCCGCCGCGCGTTTTAGTTTGACCGCGCGCAAAAACGGCTTTACAATAGAAATGACGCGCGCCGTTGTGCGCGGTGCGCCAAACGGAGCGTTATAATGAAAAGAATCATCGCGGCGGCACTTGTCTGCCTCACTTGGTGCGCGGCATCCGCGCAGGAAAAAGTCTACCTGTGGCCGAACAAAGTCGGCCCCGGCTCTGAAAAAGTCAAGGCGACCCAAACGATTGCCGAGCGAAGCCCCATTCCGGGGCAGCAGAACCGCGCCGTCTCCGGCGTGACCGAACCGTATTACGAAGTGTTCGCGCCGCCCGCAACCGCCGCAAACACGCAGCGTTCCCTGCTCGTCATTCCGGGCGGCGCATACCAGCGCGTCGTCATCGACACCGAAGGCTACGACTACGTGCACGGGTACACCGACGCGGGCTATACGGTGTTCGTGCTTACCTACCGCACCCCCAACGACGGACACAAGAACGCGAGCCTTGTCCCGTTGCAGGACGCACAGCGCGCCATGCGGCTAATCCGGGCGAACGCGGAGGTCTACGGCATTTCCCCGTTCAGAATCGGCGTAATGGGAAGCTCGGCGGGCGGACACGTGGCGGCAAGCCTCGCGACGCGCTTTGGCGAGGAGACCTACAAGCCCGTTGACAGTGCCGACAAGGACAAGGACGGCAACTGGACGAGCGCGAAACCGGCGTTCCAGTTCCTCATTTACCCGGTCATCACCATGCAGGACGGCACACACGCCGGAAGCCGCACCGCGCTGCTGGGCGCAAAACCGTCGCAGAAAGACAAGGACGCCGCCTCATGCGAGCTGCTGGTAACCGCCGCAACGCCGCCCGCGTTCATCGTCTGTGCGACCGACGACAAGAGCGTGCCCCCGTACACGAATGCCATCGCCTACTGGAAAGCCATGAGCGACAAGAGCGCGAAATGCGAGCTGCACGTCTTCCCCGAAAGCGGACACGGGTTCGGCGTGCTGAACGCCTACGGCACGGCGGCGCAGTGGCAGCCGCTGTCAATCGAATGGCTCAAGACATACCTGAAATGACAGCATGACAAATTTACAAAAAGTGTCAGATTGACAAAACCCGTGTTTCTTACTACACTGGTCATATCTTTTTGATGGTCGAGGTTTTTATGGCATACGAATACAATCTGGAAAAACAGCACGCAAAGGGCAAGCTGCACGCGATCGAGCGCATCAACGCGCTGTGCGACAAAGGCAGTTTTATGGAAATCTACGCCGACGCGCGGCATCAGTGCACTAACTTCGGCATGGAGACCAAAGAAATCCCCTACGACGGCGTTATCACGGGCTTCGGCACGATTAACGGCAGGAAAGTCGCCGTCTATGCGCAGGACTTTACCGTACAGGGCGGCTCGCTCGGCAAAGTGCACGGGCAGAAAATCGCGGAGCTGATCGCCAAGGCAATCGAAATAAAATGCCCCGTCATCGGCGTGAACGATTCAGGCGGCGCGCGCATTCAGGAAGGCGTGGACGCGCTGTGCGGCTACGGCGACATCTTCTATCAGAACGTGCGCGCGTCCGGCGTAATCCCGCAGATTTCTATCGTCGCCGGTCCGTGCGCGGGCGGCGCGGTCTATTCGCCGGGGCTGACCGACTTCATCTTTACCATTGACGCTATCTCGCACATGTACATCACCGGCCCGAAAGTCGTCAAGCAGGTCATGTTCATGGACATCACCGACGAAGACCTGGGCGGCGCGACCATTCACAGCCAGAAATCGGGCGTGGCGCACTACCGCTGCGGCGACGAGGCCGAATGCTACGAAAAAGTGCGCGCGCTGCTCGACTATATCCCCCATTTCTACGGCGACCAGCCGGCGGCGGCAGAAAAACCGAAGTACGACGAAAAGCACAAGGCAAAGCACATCACGACCATCCTCCCCGAAAGCAGCAACAAGGGCTACGACATCCGCGAGGTGATCGCCGACGTGGCGGACGACGACAGTTTCTTTGAGGTGTCGGCGGAATTCGCGCAGAACGCCGTCATCGGCTTTGCAAAGGTGGAAGGCAGGACCGTCGGCATCGTGGCGAACAATCCCGGCTTTTTGGGCGGCATCCTCAACTGCGACGCATCCGACAAAATCGCGCGGCACGTGCGCTTCTGCGACAGCTACGACATCCCGCTGCTCACGTTCGTGGACGTGCCCGGATTCGTCCCCGGCCCGCAGGAAGAGCAGAAAGGCATTATCCGCCACGGCGCAAAAGTGCTGTACGCCTACAGCGAAGCGTCCGTCCCCAAGGTGACGGTCATCACGCGCAAGGCATACGGCGGCGCGTACATCGCGATGTGCTCCAAACATTTGGGCGCGGACTTTGTGTACGCCTGGCCAAAGGCGGAGATTGCCGTCATGGGCGCGGAGGGCGCGATCGGCATCCTGTACGCAAAGGAGACCGACCTGAACGTAAAGGCGCAGAAAGGGCAGGAATACCGCGACACATTCATGACCCCCACCATTGCCGCACAGCGCGACTACATCAGCGCGGTCATCGCGCCTGAGGAGACCCGCGCGCGCGTGGTACAAAGCCTTGCCCTGCTCGCGACCAAGACGGACAGCGACACCCTCCGCCGCAAGCACGGGAATATCCCGCTGTAACAATATGCAGGGGCATTCCCGCCCTTGCAAACAACGGGGAAACGCACATGGAACATACAGACACGGACGGACAGGACGAGCGCGCGGAACGGCAGACAGAAGAAAGACGACGCTACGGTGTTCAGCTGCTTGCGGAGAAATGCCCGCGTATGACTTCTGTATTTTTCTTCGGATCCGGCATCTGGACGATAGTGGTGGTCTTTGTCGGCTGCCTGATTTACATCTTACATATGTCCTGCAATGTAATTTGCTTTTTTTTCCTTGTCGCAGTAGACGTATGTTTTAAGGTGCTGAGCACACTCCTGTCGCTCGTGGCGTTGTGGCTCAAGCATTCAGCTGCCAAGCGCAGCGCACCGCACGAAAGCCCCGCCCCGGCAGCGCAGGAAGCCCCGGCGGAACGAGCCGTACAGCGTTTTGCCGGACGGCATCTGCGCATCGCCTCGGCGTACCTGTATGGCTACGCACTATTGTGCTGGTTTACGGGCATACCCCCTATACTCCTCTGCCGTGAGCTGCTGTCCGTGCCGGTCACCATACTAGCATTCTGTTCCCTGCGCAGGAAAGACGACTAACCGCAGACAAAAACGCCGCCGGGCGAAACCAAGGAGATCACATGGAACATACAGACACGGACGGACAGGACGGGCGCGCGGGACGGCAGGCGGAAGCAAGACGACGCTACGGCGTTCAGATGCTTGCGGAAAAATGCCCGCGCGCGGCTTCCCTGTATTTCTTCGGATTCGGCATTTGGACGGTAGTGGTTCATGTCAGTTTCTTAATCCCCATTATTGGTATACTACTCAGCGACAACTTTCCCCGCTGTCTCATGGCGGACGGTATCCCCAGCCGTCTCATGTCGGCAGGAGTTATCTGCTTTACGGCACTGAGTATACTCTTGTCGCTCGTGGCGTTGTGGCTCAAGCATTCAGCAGCCAAGCGCAACACATCGCACGAAAGCCCCGCCCCGGCAGCGCAAGAAGCCCCGGCGGAACAAGCCGTACAGCGTTTTGCCGGACGGCATCCGCACATCGCCTCGGCGTTCCTGTACGGCTACGGAATATTCTCAGCGGTATGCATGACCTTTGCCTTAGTCTTTACGTTTCTTGGATGCACGCCCCCACTTTATGCCCGGTTCCTTGTCTACACGGACCGCTGCTTTATGTTGCTGTCCGTGCCGGTCGCCATACTGGCACTCTGTTCCCTGCGCAAAAGATAAATCCCGCTCACACCACCGTTATCTCAATCCGCCTGCCCGCGCACAGCTCCTGCCTGAGCCTGCCGTTCCGCGCCCACCGTGTGCGCACCTCAAGGGCATACGCGCCGGGCGTGACTTCGCTCGGCAGGTAGAACATGAGCGAGCGCGGGAAGTTGTCGCCCATGCGTTCGGGCGGCACGCAGACGGCATCCCCGCCCGCCGTGGGCAGGAAGAAAACGCCCGCGCCGTCGCCCGCAAGCTTCAAGTTCCTGCCGCAAATCCGCACGAGCGTCCCCGTGCGCACCGAGCCGCTCCCGTCGTCGGGCAGACTCCGCACCGACCACACCGCCGGGGCAGTGTCGCTCCTGCGGACGACCGAGCAGACGAGTTTCTTGCAGGCGGCGAGCAGTGTCTTTGACGGCGTAAAGCGCGGCACCAGCTTGGGCCGCGCGCTCGGCGTGTCGCTCTCGGAGCGGAACGTGCCGTCGAGCGCGTGGTAGATTTTCCCCAGGCCGAGCACGTCCACAGCATACCCGCGCCTGAGCCGGTCAAGGTACGCATCGCGCAGCACCTGCGCGGCGTAGAACACCATGTTTTCGTTCAGCAGACACCGCCCGTTCTTCTGAATGTCGCCGACGATGTTCCGCAGGGTGGCCGTCTGCTCGTTCACCTTGCCCACGAGCCGCCCGCTCCCGTTCAGGTGGTCTTCCGACAGCGTGACCCGCACCCCGTACTGTACCTCCCTGAATTCCCCCAGACCCGGCTTTTTTCTCGGCATGACCCCTCCTCCGTTGCGCGTCGTGGCGCACCGTGCTATACTAGTAGGTGACGGTGCGCGGCATACTGCCTAACGTTCCCGCCGCTCCAGTATACCGCTCAGCGGCACACGACGCAACCCGCACCGCACTCCTGCCCCAGTGACACCGAACACCACGAACAGATGACCGACACGCACCTGTACAGGTGCGTATGCAAACCATGTACAGGTTTCTCTCCCTCACACTAGGCTGTTAATACCCCTCACATTAGGCTGTGAGCACCCCTCACACGGGTATGTAACAGGCCCTCACATGAGACTGTGAGCATCCCTTACACTGAGCTGTCAGTACCACGAACCTTAGGCTGTCCGTGGTATGGGCGCAAGGTCATCAAATACCGCACGGTGCAGGGGAACGGGGCGTTTGCCGTGCGATTGGTGCGCGAAAACCGCGTAAAAATACCGTTTTAGGTCGGAAAATTACCATGAAGCCGTGCTATACTACCGTAATGGCACGTGCGGGACGCATTCCGCATATATGTGCCAGACAAGGAGAAACGTATGAAAAGAACGAGGACGTTCAGGCACGGCATGCTCGCGGGCATGGCTGCGCTCGCCATCATGGGGGGGGGTATTTTCTAGCCTGCTCCAGCGGGGATGACGGGGAAGGTGACACACCAAACACACCGCCGGTCACTTCCACGCAGACACCATCGATAGACATTCCTGCCATCAATGTGGGCGAGGGTACTTATTTTCCGAAGAACGGCGAGACGGCTGCCTACGCAGACACCATTCTTGCTATCCAGTTTGACGACGTGCCGACCATTGGCACGACGGGTACGGTGATGATTTACGACGGCGACACGCTCGTAGATACCATCAATCCAAAAGGCGAAACGTATTATTCCGTCAACAAGAATTACCAGTTGTTCAACGTTGATGACCAGCTGATTACCGTAAGCGGCAAGACGGTCATCATCAAGCCGCACGTGACCACCGACGGCTATGCAATCCTTAGCGCGGGGAAAACCTACTCCGTCGTCGTTGAAGACGGTCTGCTACAAGGAAAAGTGAGCGGCGCGGACTTCAGCGGCATTGCAAAAGACGGGTGGACGTTCACGGTCGGCGCGGCCAAGACAATCTCCGACCACACGATTACGGTCGGCAGGAGCGGCGACTTCTTCACGATTCAGGGCGCGCTCAACCACATCAAAAAGACCAACGGCACAGGCGACTGGACCATCAAGGTGGCGGCAGGAAGCTACCATGAGCTGCTTGCATACGTGGGCGACGCGAACGTGACGATTGAGGGCGATGAAAGCAACCTCGGACGCGATACGGTCGTGTACTGGCGCAACGCTCAGAAACTGGGCGAAGAATCAGGCAAGGCGGGCAACACGCAGCGTTCACGCCAAACGTTCATGTGGCAGGGCGGAAACCTCGTCATCAAGCACATGAGTTTTGTCAACACAACGACGCGCACGGGCACTGAGGACGTGCAAGCAGAGACGCTGTACTTTGACTGCGCGAAAGACCTTGTGGTGTACAACTCCTCATTCTCCAGCTACCAGGACACGCTGCTGCTCGGCAACAACGGCGGGCGCGCATGGTTCTATAAATGCTATATTGACGGCGACGTTGACTTCATCTGGGGCTACATCGACGTGGCTTTGTTCGAGGAGTGCAACATCGTATGCCGCGCGGACGGAAAAAAGAATCAGGCGCACATCTTTGCCTCACGCACGCCGGTTACCGGCAACAAAATCGGCAAGGGCTTTGTCCTGCTGAACAACGACATTACGATTGAAGAAGGCTGCACGGCAAACTACGGACGCAACAGCGGAAGCGACACGCAGGCGACGGTGCTGAACAACCGCTTTAGCGGCAAGGGTACGCTGAACGCCAAATTGTGGGGAACGGCTGCCGGCACAAACGAAGCGGACGTGAAAGGCGATGCGGCGGTCGGCTACAAGGACTACAACAACACGATGAACGGAACGCCCGTAGATACCAGCGGAAGACTGAAAGACACGTGGGATTTGTCCGAGCGCATCGCAAAGCGTGAGTACAACGGGCGGCATGTCATCTTCAACCGCAACTACAACATCGAGACCGGCGCGTATGAGACCAAGGCGAATATCTGGAACATCAGCGCGTTTGAGACGGTATTCAATGCGACTGCCGACGAATCCAAGAAAAACGTGTTCATTGAGCCGGTGTTCGTCCCGTACCTTGTGGGCGACGACGACAGCCTGAAATCCACGAAATTCACGGCAAGCTCTTTCACCGACGGCGACACGTTCACGTTCAGCATTACCGCCGGCAGCGATTTTGCCACCGTTGCAGACGGAACGGTCACCGCAAAGCCCAACGTAGAGGGCGACGTTACCATAACCGTAACGTCGGCAAACGGGACAAGCGACAGCGCGACGACGCACGTGTACAAAACGGCCGTAAAGGCAAGCAAGGTAAGCCTTGAGTCCGTCAGCGACAAAGCCATGGTGGTGGGCGACGTGCAGTGGATTACCGCACAGCTGCTCGCTGCCGACGGAACAGAAAACGTCACCGACCGGCGCGTAAAATGGACTGCTACCGACGGCATTGTGTTCTACAATGACGCAAAGGGCGAAGCGAAAGCTGAATGGTCAGGCGACGCAGCCGCAACGGCAGAGACAATCGGCATTTACGCCGAAAAGACCGGCATGGTGACGATTACCGCAGCGTCAATCGCCTACCCGGATGCGACACCGGCAAGCATCACCATTACGGTCACCGACGACGGAAAGACCGTGGGCGCAATCCCTGCGGAGGGCTACACGTTCTCTTTCATCGGACCGAACAGCGAATCAAAAGACTCCCTGCTCAGCGGCACAAAAGACAGCGGTCCTGCGCGCGACTACAACGTCGGCTCTACGACGACCGAAGCGTTCAGCACCACGCTGGGAACAGGCGGAAAATACATCACGCTGCTCAAAGAGCATAACCAGCCGCAACTGACAAGCACCTACTTCAAGGCAAAGGGCAACAAGCACAACACAATCGGCAACAATAACCAGTGGGACTACAAAGGCACTGCCGAACAGGACGGGAACAATATGCCCACCAAGGACGCGCTGCTGCTCAAAGGCGTACAGGGACCGTTCAGCGTGACCGTCCATGAAAGCAAAAAATGCGGAGGCTCACGGTACATCGCCGTCCGCTTCTCTGATGGCATGATTACTACCTACGACTCATACACAAACTTTGATGAGAACAATGGCTCGTACACCGTGAAGTATGCCAAGGACGACGTAACCGACATCGCGATTTCCTCAAGCAACGATGTCTACATCGGCTACATCAAACTTGAGCAGTACACACCGCCTGTGGCGGACATCAGCATTGAGTTCGCAACAGAAAAAGCCGACCTTGACTTGAACGGCACCAAAACGTACAAGCAGACAGCGACTCTGACCGGCGCGGACGCGAACAAGGCAACCGTTACCTACAAAAGCTCCGACGACAAGATTGCGACGGTCGCGCAGGACGGAACGGTCACCGCAGTCGGCATGGGCGAGGCGACGATTACCGCGACCGAAAGCGTGAAAGAGCAGACGGCGACCTGCACGGTGCATGTCAGCGACAGCGCGACACCGGCAACCTACAAGATTGACTTCACGAAAATCAATGGCACAGCCGGTGACTTATGGAGTATTCTCCTCGAAAAACACCGTTTATAACGGTGCTCAGCACGGGTGGGGCATAGCAAATGGCGGTTCAATCACCATCCATGTGACCGGCGACAGCACAATCACCTTTGGCTGCTGTGCCTATGGAGACCACACGGAGAATGGCTGGACAACAGACGGTTCTCAAATGACGCTTGCGACAGGAGAGAACGCGGAGCTGACGTATACATATACGGGAGCAGCTGCTGACATTACGTTCACAAACGCGGGCGCAAACGAAGCCTACCTGCACAGCATTCAAGTGGTCGCCAACAACGGCGAAAAAGTGTATGCGAAAGGAACATACGATTTCGCCGCCGATTACAAAACCACTCACGCAACTTCCATACTGGCTTTAAACGGACTGGAGTTTGTAGGGGACAAGGAAAATCAGATTATAGCACACAGCTATGGTGTCGTTATCAAGAATAACGGGTATCTGTTGCTGAAAGTCTCCGGCAACTGCACGGTCACTTTCACAGGGTCAACGTATTCCAGTGGCAACATGGCTGCTTCTGTTGAAACTGAAAATGCAGGAACAATCACTCCTGCCTCACAAAGCGTGGTGGTTACTGAGGACAAAACAGGAACATACGCATTCAACTATACCGGCGGCGCGGCGACATTGAAATTCCTGTGCAGCGGACAGGCTTACACGCCGAGCGTAACAGTAACCTACAACTAACCACGCTCTCCCGCCGTGCGGAGCATTGCACGGCAGCCAGTGCGGGCAGGCGTTCCTTGCGGAGCAGTCCTGCCCGCGTGGTGGCAATTCCGTAATCTGCGCCGGGGTGCGCGGGGGCTGTCGGCTTCCTCCCGACTTCCCCACCCCCCGGCGTTTCTGTCTGCGCGACGGTTGTTTTGCGCAAGCATTCATGCTATAATCGTGCGGAGGGTCGCCATGAACGGGTATACGGAAACGCAGAAAGAAAAAGACTTTCAGTTTTTCAAAGACATAAACGAAGATTTTTTCGCCAAGAACGGACACGCATTCCTTGCCATCAGGGATGAACGCATCATCGGCACTGCCGAGAGCGTTCCCGCACTCATTAAAAACATGCAGGCGCAGTCTTTTGACGCGGGAACATACCTCATACAGGAATGCACGGGAGACGAGTCCGCATACACGACCACTATCATGAGCTTTCTTGTGCAGGGGTGTGAGAATGGCTGAGGTAAACGACCCGAAAAGGAAAAAGATTCTTGACAAAATCAGGAACTTCAGACTTTTTGACGACGATTATATGACGAAGTTCTTTGAGGACGACTTAGCGGCAACTTCGCTTCTTCTTCAAGTCATTATGGAGAATCCGACTATTCGGGCAACAAAATCAATCAGCCAGAGAAGTATCAAGAACCTACAAGGTCGCTCTGTTCGGCTTGACATTCAGGCTGAGGACGAGGCAAAAAGGCTCTACGACATTGAAATTCAGCGGGCTGAAAGCGGAGCCGGCGCAAGAAGGGCAAGGTACAATTCCGCGCTTATGGACGCGAATGTGGCTGATTCGGGGAAGTACGGCGAAAAACTCCCGGAATCGTATGTAATCTTTATCGCGGAAAGTGACGTGTTTGGCTATGGGCTTCCGCTCTACCACATTGAGCGGACGATTGTAGAAAACGGACTCCGTTTCAATGATGGCGCGCATATCGTCTATGTGAACGGAGAAAACAGAGAGGACACGGCCGTCGGAAATCTTATGCACGATTTCTCATGCGTAAATCCTGACGACATGAAATACAAGGTTCTTGCAGAAAGGGCAAGATACCTAAAACAAGACCAGAAGGGGGTAACCACTATGTGCAAGGCAATGGAAGAGCTGATTGAAGAAGACAAAATCGAATCGGCGGAAAAACTCATCGCCAAAGGCAAAATGACTTTAGAAGACATCGCGGAGTGCCTGTCCCTTTCCCTTGAGAAAGTCACGGAACTTGCAACCCGGCTTCAACCCCACATGGCATAAAACGCAGTTTCGTTCAAAACCAAAGCTCAGAACAAAACTGCGTATCCCCGTCAGCCTCGCGGCATCCTCACTCCTCGTACCCGTCCTGCGCGTACATACCGAACGGGTCGCGCCAGCGGGTGCCGTCCGCGTAGTTGATTTCGCGCAGGTAGAGGCAGTCAACCGCATACGGCTCGGCGGGCGCGTCGGGGAGAAAGGAATCCAGGCTGATGACGCACGTCGCCTGCGAGCGGGGCTTGATGTCCGCCGCGCACGGGACAGTCATACTGTCCGCGCCGTCAAACGGGCTTGCGCCGTCCGCGTCAGAGAGCTGGAGCGACACCGTGAACGCGCGCACGGGCTTTTCCGTTCCGTTATGGAGCGTCAGGCACAGCCCCGCAAGGTGGTGGATTCCCGCGCGCTCCCCCACTTCCATATACGTGTCCGCCACCTCATACGGGCAGCCGAACGGGCCGAGCGTGGCACAGCCGGTCAAAAACGCCAGCAGTGCGCAGGCGGCGCACGTCAGTCTCTTGTCATACCGTTTTTTCATCGAAAATCTCCTCATTCTCTCCGTGTCCTTGTGCCGTGCGGTGGACGGCATCCTTAGCCGTCGGCGCGATCCGCCTCGCAGACGACGCGGCCGCTGTCCAAGCGATAATAGGCATAGCGTACGCCGTCCAGCCGCCTGACCTCGCCGATTTTGTCGCGGGCGGGTTGCGGTGCTGCGGCGGCATGGCGCGGACGCACGACCGCTGGCGGCAGGAGGGCGGCGGGAGCAAACAGCGGCGCATACCGGGCGAGCGTCCACAGCAGCGACGGCGTTCCGGGCGACCGCCGTCCCGCCACAAAGGTCAGCGCCACGTCACAGCCGTCAGCCCTGCCGCGCACCGCAAAGGCGCGCTCGCTCCAGCCGCACACCCCTGCCTGTTCCGCGCACAGCCTGAGCGCAAGGCCGAGCGCGTCATGCCCGACGTACCAGCGCACGGTGACCGCACCCGCTTCGCCGTCCGCCTCCCCGCGCAGCACCGACGCGCCGCAGGGGGCAAGCGCGTCGCGCACGGCAAACAGCACGTCTGCCGCAGCCGCCGCGTTTTCTGCCATATCCGCTGGTGGCACGACGGCGCGCACCGCCACCTCAAAGCCGTCCTCGCCGCCGCTGAGCGAGACGGCACACCGCTCGCCGGACGCGACTGCCTGGGGACGGCAGCCCGTGACGGCAAGCGAGCACGTGCCGTCCTGCCATACCGCCGCCGTCAAAGTGCCGCCATTCCGCGCGACCGCCGCAAGCAGCGCGGCAACAGTCTCATCCTGCGCGGGCGGCAATGCCGCCGTCTTTCTGCTTTTCATCATCTGTTCCTGCTCCTTCCATTTTTCCTTGCTCCCTGTTATAGACGCGGAAATGCGAAAAATCACAAAAAGGTCAGTATTTTCATAAAAATCGTCGGTTTTGTCTTGCATTCTGTCCGTTTTGGGCGGTACAATACTCTTATGGTGTATCTGTGGCAGCAGGATGACGGCATGTTCGTCCGCAAGGAACGGGAAGAAATCGACTCAAAACGACGTGCCTGGGTGGATGCCCGCAGCGTGACTGCCGAGGATATGCACGAGCTGGAGGAGACGTACCGCATTGACCATGAGCAACTGCTCGACATCATTGACCCCGACGAACTTTCCCGCATCGAAAAGGACGACGACTGCGTGACCGCCATTCTCCGCCTGCCCGTGTTCAACCCCAAGGCGACGCCGCAGTACTTTACCGCGCCCGTGGGAATCATCATGCTCCCTAACTGGATTATCACGATCTGCTGGACGGACTGCGAGGTGCTGAAAGACATCTCCGCGAACAGGATCAAGGACCTGACGCTGGACGACTTTCCGGCGTTCATCATCAGGATTCTGAGCCGCGCCCACACGATGTTCCTGCGCTACCTGAAAGAGATTTACCGCCGCACCGTCAGCATTCAGCAGGAATTGCAGGAGGCAGTGGCGAACAGCGAGCTGATTCAGCTGCTCAACATGGAAAAGTCGCTCACCACGTTCGCCACGTCGCTGCGGTCGAACCAGCAGCTGCTCGAAAAAATCCGCAAGACCCGCATCCTCACGCTCGACGGCGACGACCGCGAATGGCTGGACGACGTGGAAATCGATTCGCGGCAGGCAATGGAGATGGCGGACACCTACAGCACGATTACGGTCGGCACGATGGACACGTTCGCGTCGGTCATCAGCAACAACATGAACATGGTGATGAAGCGGCTCACCGTGTTCTCAATCGCGCTGGCAATCCCCACGATTATCACCAGCTTTATGGGCATGAATATCCGCCTGCCCTGGGGGAACGCCGCAAGCTGGGCGGGCGCGATCGCCATAACGGGGCTGTGCGCCGTGAGCTTTACCGTCGCCTATATCCTGCTGGAAGTATCGCCTTTCAAGAAAAACAAACGCACACGGAGAAGCAAGCCATGAAACATATCATTGCAGTGGCGTTCTGCCTGCTTTCGGCGGCATGGTGCGCCGCGCAGAAATCGTTTAATCCGGTCGATGCCGTGCGGCTCGGTCCTGCGGCGCGGGAGGGCTTCGACACGTTCGTCATTGGCGAGGGCAGCCAGTCGTACACCGCGCAACGCTGGGTCGCGCCGTTCGCCATGAACCGCTATGAGACGACCTACGCGCTGTGGTATCTTATCCGCACCGACGCGGAAAAGCGCGGCTACGTGTTCATGCACCCGGGGCAGGAAGGCTCGGACGGACGGCGCGGGGCGGCTCCCACCAAAAAAGGGCTGCACCACCCCGTCACGATGGTCTCCTGGTACGACGTGGTGGTCTGGTGCAACGCGTTCAGCGAATACTGCGGCTACAAGCCGTGCTACACGTACAAGGGCGCGGTCATCAAGGATTCGAGCGATACGTCGCACCTTGACCTGGCGGAATGCAACTGGGCCGCGAACGGCTGGCGGCTTCCCACCGAGGCGGAATGGGAGTACGCCGCGCGCAAGACGGCGGCCGGTTTTCAGAGCGGCGCGCTGTGCAGCGGGCAGGTGGATGCGGACGGTCACGACGACGTAGACATTCCCGAAGACGAGGTTGCCTGGACGGCGGCGAACACGGACGGCACGCACATCGTCGGCACGGCTGGCTCGCCGTTCACGGACGACGCGCCGCCCGCGCCCGGCGGCGGCAACCCCAACGGCGCGGGGCTTTTTGACATGAGCGGCAATATCCTTGAATTCTGCTGGGACTGGTACGGAACGTATATTGAGATACCGCCGGAAAAACGCGCCATCGGGGCGGCGGCGGGCAGCAGCCGCGTCAGCCGGGGCGGCAGCTGGAGCGCGTACAACCCGTTTGCCTATGCGGGCGACCGCTACAACTACGACCCCAACGAATGCTACAATTACATGGGATTCCGCTTTTGCCGGACAGTGCCGTAATCCTTACAGCGTCCGCAGCTCGGCTTTGGTCACGTGCCAGCCGTCAGCGTTTTTTTCGCATTCCAGCCAGCCATACTTGCCTTCGGCAAGCGAGCCGGGATTGATGACGGTGGTCGAGCCGATATGGTCGATTCCCGCGCTCTCATGGATATGCCCCGTGACGACGACGAGCGGCGCGGTCTGTTCGATGAACGCGCGGAGCGACGCGCTTCCCACGTGAACGCCGTTCGGGAGCAGGTCGCATGCCGTGTCCTTGGGCGGGTTGTGCATGATGAGCAGCAGGTTGTTCCAATGTCCGTCAGCGTCCGCGCCCTCCGGCGCATCCGTCACCACGGCAAAGTCGCCCGCAAGCTCCTCGTCGTCGCGCTCAAACGGTGTCGTGCCCGTAAAGCGCGAGCCGCCGCCGCTTCCGGCAAACGCAAGCCCGTCATGCCAGACGATGCTCCCCTGCACGCTGATGTCCGCGTCCTCAAGCTGCGCGAGGAATGCGGGTTCGTCGCAGTTGCCGAGCACGGCGAATATGACCTCGTGCTTGGCGCAGAGTTTTTTGAGCACGGGCAACGCCGTCTCCGTGTGGGCGAACTGCGCGAAATCCCCGCCGAACAGCACCGCGTCCGCCTCCGCGAACGCCACGTCCAGCCGGTCAAGCGCGGCAACGTCGCCGTGAATGTCAGAAAGTACCAGAAATTTCATGTCGTCTCCTTATCTATTTGTTCCATGACCGCCTTGAGCGCGTCCATCTGCGCGCGCGTGCCGATCGTAATGCGCAGGAAGTCCTCGATTCCTGCCGCAGAAAAATGGCGCACCAGAATGCCCGCCGCCTTGATGGCACGGTAGGCCGCTTCCGCGCGCACGCCGTCTTTCTTCGCAAAAACGAAATTCGTCCGGCTCGGCAGGACAAACCACCCGCGCGCGCGCAGGAACGCGGTAAAATCGTCGCGCTCGCGGACAATAAGCTGGGCGCAGCGGGCGTAATAGCCCGCGTCGCCGCAGGCGGCAATGCCGAGCCGCTGTGCCATGACATCGACCGGAAAATGGTTGAGCGAATTCTTGACGGTCGTTAAATGGGCGACCAGTTCGGGAGACGCGACCACATAGCCCAGGCGCATACCCGCACCGCACAGGCTTTTGCTGAACGTGCGCACGATCAGCAGGTTCTTATGCTCCGCCAGCAGCGGAATGCAGCTCTCGCCGCCAAAATCGACATAGGCCTCGTCCACCACGAACACGCGGTCCTGGGGGGCAGCGCGTATCATCGCGTCCACCTGCGCCCGGGTCAGGCCGATTCCCGTGGGCGCGTTGGGATTGGCAAAAATGATGCCGCTGTCCGTCGCGTTCGCCTCGGCGAGCATGTTCTGCGTGTCAAGCGACCAGTCGGCCTTGAGCGGAACGGCGTTCAGGGGAATCGCGTAGAAGCCCGCGTACACGGGATAAAAACTGTACGTGAACGACGGAAGCACCACCGGGCGGTCGCTGTCAAAGAAGGCGTAGAACACGAAGCTCAGCACCTCGTCGCTGCCGTTCCCGCAGTACACCATATCGGGCGTGACGGCAAACGGAATCCGGTCCTGCGCCGACGGCGAACATACCGCGCCGCTGCCGTTCTTTTTGCCGCCGCGCAGTTCCGTGCGGCACAGCACGCCGCCCGTCTGGTTGAGCATGGCGGCAATGGCGGACTTGAGCGCGTTCGAGTCGGGGTCGGGGTACAGGCCGAGCCGTGCGGCGTATTTGCGCGCGACTCGCACCGCCGTCTTTGCCACCACCGGCGACGGCGGATAGGGATTCTCGTTCGCGTTGAGCTTTATGTAATCCCGGTCCTTGGGCTGCTCGCCCGGCACGTAGGGATGCAGGTTTTTCATGCGTTCGGTTGTCATACGCACAGTATAGCGCGATACGGGAAAATAATCTACGTATGCGCATACTTGTAAGACCCCCGCGTTTTATGCTACACTGACGATATGGCGACAACGGCAAATATCCTTACCCTGCTCAAATTCTTTGCGGGAAAGCAAGGCGATGGCATCGTTGCATACGGTGATTTCGTCGAATACCTCAAACGGTATGCGGAGCACCATCTGGACGAACAGCCGGTTCTTGCCGCCTACCTGACCGACCCTGTGCCGCCGTTGCAGACCGAGCTGGCAAAACTGGCGGAGAGCCGGCAGGTCACCGTCATCGATACCGCGCCCGGCAAGCAGGGCATCGTGGTCGTGCCGTTCTACATTGACCGCTTTGCCGACCGCTACAAAGACTTAATCGCCAATCCGGGGCAGCCGTTCCCGTCGCCCAGTGACCTGCCCAAAAGTGTGCCGCAGGAAATCGTCTCACGCCAGGACGCGACCAATTTGCTGTACGCGCTGCTCGACCAGCCGGAGACGAGCGACAAGACACTCTATGCTTTGATGCTCCCCAACGACATGCCGCCTATCCTGCTGCCGTCGAGCGTTCCCGCGTCGCTGCTCATTGCGGCGAGCCTGGCAAAAATCCGCCTGCTGCTGTCAAAGGGCGACCACCACGACTATTTCCTCAAGAAGATGACGATTTCCAATCCGGGGCGTGAGATGTCGGCAAAAAATTTCTTCAACAAATTCGCCGACCAGCCCGACTCCGGCATGGAACTGTTGCAGGAATCGGGCGAGTTGTTCTACCTGTGGAATCAGCTCTGCTATTTTATCCGGCAGGACTATGAGAAAATCAAGGAATACACGAGCGATGACATTTCCCGCTTGCAGGCGATAACAATCGTCGAGCTTGCCGCCAACTATTACAAGACCAAGGCACATGAGGACGACCAGAAAGCGGCGGCATTCGCCGCGCTCAAGGAGCAGATGCAGCGTCCGCCCTATGCGTTCACGGTTGACGCGATCATCAAATTCTGCGACGCAAAAGGCGCGCCGCTGCTCAGCTCCTACAGCGAAGAGGAACTCAAATCCTGGATCCAGTCAAAATCGACGCAGAGCGGCGGGGACGACCTGCCCGACCTGCTCATCTTCAAGACCGCCGACAACGAGCGGTATTTTATCTTCAAGAACAAAGTCATGCCGCTCATCGTGCGCCTGTGCGCCGATGCCCGCGTGACCGTCAGGGACACCATCATCAAGCACTGGGATTCCGTCATGCGCAACTACCAGACGCTTCCCGAAATGAAGAACCAGGACGACTTTGAGCGGCGCGTGGAGCGGGAAGTGCAGGAGCAAGTACCGCTGCTGTACGCGCTGCTGCACGCCAGTTTCCTGCCGCTCATTGCAAGCGAGCGCGGCGACGAGACGGAACAGCGGGTCATGCTGTATGAGAACGGCAACCTCGTCCCCTACAGCGAGCTTCTGCTGATGAACCGCGCCGAACTGTACACGGGCACGCGGATGCTACTCCCGTTCTGGTACACCATGCCCCTCATCTCATGGCTCGCCAAGCTGTTCACGGGGTCGTCCAAGAAAAGCGCGGCAAAGCACAAGAACTCCGCCGAGCAGTACCGCGAAAGCGAGGCGGAAAAGCGGCGGCAGGACGCGGCGGATGCCGAGATTGCGAAGAACCCGAACGTGAGCAAAAAGATTGCCCTGCGCGAAGCCGCCCGCGATGCCGAGCAGGACCTGGTGCCGCGCTCATCGACCCTTGACCGGGAGCTGGAATCGTACTGCCGCCAGTGGAATCACCTCATCGGCAAGGAAAGCAACGCCAACCTGACCGAGGACGTCAACACGCTCATCCGCGACTACGTGCGCAAGAGCCTGCGCTCGTTCAAATCGACCTCGCTCACCGTTGACCGCATCAAGAACATGGCGGAGACGATTGCCTCCGCGCGGGGGCTGCAAAAAATTAAGAACCGCGACGCACTGTTCATGTACACGCAGCTGTATATCGTCAAGCTGATAAAAAACATCCCGACCTAAGCCGCCGCGAAAATTTTTGCATTTTTTTTCACAAAAAGCGGTCATTTTTGCATTTCAGTGTCTATAAGAAGACGTGCGGGCAGAAACGCCCGCGCGTATTTTTTGTTCCGGCCGGAACGAACGGAGAAATGCGTATGAATGGAATGAACCAAATCATCCTGGAGGGGAACGTCGTCCGCGCTCCCCTGGTAAAAGACACGCCCAACGGAAACCGCGTGTGCGTCATGCCGATTGCCGTCAACCGCTCCTACAAAGGGCGCGACGGCGCGGAAATCGACGAAGTGGGCTACTATGACGTGGAGGCATGGGGCGAAAAACTGGCCAACAGCATTGAAAAATGCGGATGGAAAGGACGCGGCGTGCGCGTGGTCGGCAGGCTCAAGCAGAACCGCTGGCGCACCGCCGACGGCAAGGCGATGAGCAAAGTGCTTATCGTGGCGGAACACCTGGACTTCAAGCCCGTGCCGCGCAGACAGGGCGACGGAAACGCGGACGGCACGGCAGAAGCGATGCCGTTTGCGGACAATTACGAAGAAGATGCCGACGCGGAAATCGCGAACCTGCGCACGGCGGCGGCAGGACGGCGCGCCGAACAGGAGGCCGGCGAAACCGTGTTCTGACCGGCGGCGCGGGAGGACGCTCCGCGACCGGGTACGTAGTCCGCCCGGTTACGGCACACGCTTCCCGCGCCGTCCGTTCCCTTTTGCGCCGCCACGCTTTGCGCCCCGCCCCTGCCGGGCGGCAGAACCCGCACCGCCGCGCGCGGACTGCGCGGATCGTTCGGCGGCGCGCTCATTGCTCGCGCGGTACTCTTCCATGCGTTCGGGACTGTAAAAGCCGTCCTTCCAGTTGAACCGTGACGTTTCGGGAACGGGCAGCTTCTTGAGCATCGCCGTCTTTACCAGCTTCAGCTCGCCCCGGCTCACCTTTGTCTTGGAAAAATCGATGAGTACGCGGTGGAAGCCCTCGTGGTCAAGCATTTCGATTTTGTCCACGATAGAGAATGGCGCTTCGGGCATGACGAACGAACCGTCGGGCGTGGAATTCACCTTGAATTCCATCTCCTCTTTGTCGGTAAAATAGGTGAAGTCGTAGCTTTTGGGCAGCTTGAACCGCATTCTGAACAGCGCGGGATAGGCATAGGTCGTCACCAGCACACGGTCGCGCACGTTTTTCTCAAACGTCGCCTGCAAGTTGGCATACGAATTCTCAATCGGCGTGATGAATGCGCCGATGTCCTGATTCTCCAGCCAACTGACCGCCCAGCGGTTGAACGTATACAGGTACGGTCCGGCAATAATGTTCACGCCCTTGCCCCGGAGCAGGGCGATATGCGCGATATTGTTCGCCACAAACGTAGTAAATCCGTTCGCAATGCAGTGGTCAAGGGTGACGGCAAGGTCGTCCTCGGTCGCCGCCGGGCAGTACGGGTCGAGCGAGATGATAATCTGCCGCTTTGAGAACGGCAGCGTCATCTTCAGGTCAAGCAAGTCCGCCTTGGTCTCAAAGTTCAGCTCCAGAATGACGCGGACGGGGTGCTGCGACTGCACGGCGAACATATCGCTGACGGTGGAAACCTGCATGTACAGCCCCGCGGGAAAATACGAAAGCTCGTTCTTTTCCACCGGCGTGAGGTCGAGCACGGGCAGTTTTTCCGCGCCCGGCTGTCGGCGGAACCGCCCGATGTCGGCGGGCAACACGCGGGCATACCGCTTTGACATCGCCTTGGTCTGGAGCAGGTACACGGAATCGCCGCAGGAAAAGCCCGCCGGAATATCAATCCAGCGGTTGCCCTTGTCGTCGGTCTGCACGGTGCGCACCTTGTGGCTTTCGCGCCCGCTGTCGTCCTTGCGGTGCAGACGGACGGAATCACCGGCATCCGGCTCATACGACCCGCCCCTGAGGCATGCCATGCGCACCGGCTCGGCGGCGGCATCTTCCTGCACGCGCGGCGCGGCAGTCTGTATGCGGTCGATGACTCCCAAATAGATGCCCGTGCCGCCCGCCTGCCGGGGATTCAGTATGGCATCGCCCGCGCCGTCCACGCCCGCCGCGCCCGTCTTGAAGCCGAACCAGTACGATGTCTTGGCGCGGGCAAAATCGGTGGCGAGCATACGCTTGGCGGCGGCGACCGAACCTTTCTTGTCCTCCTGCCAGTGATCCATCAGGTAACGGTAGGCGGCCACGACCGAGCCGACGTACTCCGCGCTCTTCATGCGCCCCTCAATCTTGAACGACTCCACCCCCAGCTCCATGAGGTCGGGGATATGGTCAATCAACTGCAAGTCCGACGGGGAAAAATAGTAGCCCTGCTCCGTTCCCTCACCCATTTCCGCCGTGTAGAAGCGGCGGCAGGCCTGCGTACACATACCCCGGTTGGCGGACTTGCCGCCCAGAAAACTGGAGAACAGGCACAGCCCGCTCTCGCTCACGCACAGCGCGCCGTGCACGAACACCTCAAGTTCCGCGGACGTGCGCGCCTTGATTGCCCGCAGCTCTTCCAAGCCCAGCTCGCGGGCAACGACGACGCGCTTCAGCCCCTCTTTTGCGAGCAGATTCACGCCCGCCGCGCTCGCCACGTTCATCTGCGTCGAGCCGTGCAGGACAAGATCGGGGAAAAACTCCTGGCACATCCGCACCACGCCCAAGTCCTGCACGATAAGCCCGTCAGGTCCGACCCGGTTCAGATAGGCAAGAAAGCGGTACAGGCGTTCGGTCTCGCGCTCCTCGCTTACGGTATTGACGGTCACATAGATTTTCTTTCCCATCCGGTGCAGCGACTGCACCGCGCCCTCAAACTGGTTCCATGCGAAGTTTGCCGAGCGCAACCGCGCGTTAAAACTTTTCAGCCCCAAATACACCGCGTCCGCGCCCTCGCCGATTGCGGCATCCAATGCCTCCGGATTCCCGGCGGGTGCCAATAATTCTGCCATGCAAGCAGTATAGCACAGAACGGCGGACATGACTAGCAGACGGCGGCGCGATGTGCTATCGGCTTCCTCCCGGCTTCCCTGTCCTCCGGCGTTTTTTGTCTGCGGAGCGCGCGGGAAAAAATACCGCACGGTCAGCCTCATGCGCGATGAGCCGACCGACAAAGACCAATCCGCCCTTGTCATGCACAAAAAGAGAAAACAACCTGAAAAGAAAACCCGCGCCGATCCTACGACGCTTTGACGGCGGCGGCCCAGATTTTGTCCGCCTTTGCGATGTGGTTCAGGACCCAGTTCGCCACGTATGCGTAGAAGCGGATGCCGTCCTCGATGTTGTCGGACGAAAGCTGCTGTACCTGGAAGCTCACCTCACGCACAAAATTGTCGTGCGCAGTCTTGTGCGCGTCCGTTCCCGCATACCCGCACGAGCGCATGAAAGCTTCCTCGCTCGAAAAATGATAGACCGTGTAGTCCGTCAGTTTTTTCAGCGCGGCCGACATCTTGAGCCGGTACGAGTCGGGCGAACCCGCCGCAATCTCATACAGCTCGTTCGCGATTACGAGCAGTTTTTTGTGCTGGCTGTCAATCTCAGGAATGCCGAGCAGATAGCTGTCGTCCCATACGACTTTCTCCGTCATACCGCCTCCCCCAAATTAACAGAACTGGTCAAGCCCGGAAAAATCGAGCGTCGCAAAATAATCTTCTATCGTCTCCCTGCGCCGGATTTGCAGGAACGACCCGTCCGTGCGGCGCAGGATTTCCCCCGCGCGCAACTTGCCGTTGTAATTGAAGCCCATCGCCCGCCCGTGCGCGCCCGCGTCGTGCACGATGAGCAGGTCGCCCCGGTCGATTTTGGGGAGCGGACGCTGCACGGCGAATTTGTCGCAGTTCTCGCACAGGCTTCCCACCACGTCATACACGTGATCCTTGGGCGCGTGTTCCTTGCCGCTCACCGTCAGCTCGTGGTACGCGCCGTACATGCCGGGGCGCATTAAATCCGCCATGCAGGCGTCCGTGCCGATGTACTCGCGGTAAATATGCTTTTCATGGACGGCGCGCATGACGAGCCAGCCATACGGCCCGGTAATCGGGCGGCCGCACTCAAGGCTGATCATCAGCGGGTCAAGCCCGGCGGGGACGATTTTCTCGTCGTAGAGCGCGCGGATTTTCCGGGCAATGTACGCCACATCGACTTTCTTCTGGTCGGGGCGGTACGGAATGCCGACACCGCCGCCCAAATCCACGAACGAAATGTCCACGCCGCATTCGCGCTGGATTTCCAGCACCAGATCAAAGACAATCCGGGCGGTGTCCACAAAGAAGTCGGGATTCAGCTCGTTCGAGGCGACCATCGTGTGCAGCCCGAACCGCCGCACGCCCGCCGCCTTGCACCGCGTATATGCCGCAAGCAGCTGCTCGCGCGTACAGCCGTACTTCGCCTCCTCCGGCTTGCCGATAATCGCGTTCCCGCCCTGCTTGAGCGGGCCGGGATTATAGCGGAAACAAATCGTGTCGGGCAGTTTTCCGAGCGACTGCTCCAAAAAATCGATGTGCGTCACGTCGTCAAGGTTGATGATGTTGCCCGCCTCCGCCGCGAACCGGTATTCTTCCGCCGGCGTTTCGTTCGACGTGAACATCACCATGTCGCCCGCTATGCCGGCGCGCTGTGCGAGCATCAGCTCCGGCATGCTCGAACAGTCCGCCCCGCAGCCCTCGCTCGCAAGCACTTTCAGGATATACGGGTTGGGACACGCCTTGACCGCAAAGAACTCGCGGAACTGCGGGAAGATACTGAATGCGTCCTTGAACGAACGGAAATTCTCACGGATAGCCTGTTCATCGTACAGATAAAACGGCGTGGGATATGTCTCCGTCAGCCGCACCAACTCGTCGTGTGAAAGGGGGAAAAATGAACTCATGCTCTGTCTCCTGCGGGATATGCGCGCTTACTGCGGCGTGGGCATGATGGAAAGCTCGTCGTTAATCATCATCATGCGGTACGTCAGCTCGTCGCGGGGAAGCGGCCCGACAAACCCGCGGAACGGCTCGCGGGATTTTCTGAGCGCGCCCGCGAGCGTGGCAAAATCGGTGGTTGAGAACATGGAGCGCTGCTCGACGAGCGAGAAATTGAACACGTACGTGCCAATCCGCCGTGCCGTCGCCAGCCGCCCCACATCGTCGATTTCCCAGACCGGCAGGATACAATACTTGTGACGGATTTTCTCAATCGCCGGCACAGAAAGCACGAACGCCCAGTCTTTCTGCTTCATCGCACGGACAAGCGTCTGGACTTTCCCATGCTGGATATTCATGTACGTATCGACACGGTTATCGACCTGTACGCTTACCAATAAGTCTGCCATTCTTCTATTTTACCACGGGTTGCCGTTCGGGTCAACGCAATTTTTGCCGGGCTACAGCCCGTCAAAAAAGCCGTTCGCCTTGAGCAGCTCCGCGTTCAGAATGCCGCCGAGCGCCGCGCCGCGCTTGGTGTTGTGGCTGAGCGCAACGAATTTCACGTCAAACACGTTGCACGGACGCAAACGACCGAGTACGCACGCCATGCCTTTTTCGGTGTCGCGGTCGCGGTTGGGCTGCGGGCGGTTGTCCTCACGGCGGTACACGATCGGGTGTTCCGGCGCGCTCGGCAGCCTGAGTTCCTGCGGCACGGACGAAAACTGCTCCCAAATGGCGATGATTTCTTCCAGCCCCGGCTTCTTGCCGCCGTCAAGGTCGAATTCGAGATTCACGCTCGCGGTGTGCCCGTCAATGACGGGGACGCGCGTACAGGTGGACGAAACCAACGGCGCGGCCGCATTCACGATTTTATCGCCGCTCACCGCGCCCAGAATCTTGAGGCACTCACGCTCGGTCTTCTCTTCCTCGCCGCCGATGTACGGCACGATGTTGTCAATCATATCGAACGACGGCACGCCCGGATAGCCCGCGCCGGAGACCGCCTGCAACGTGGTCACGACCATGCGCCGGACGGGATAGCCCGCCCGCTGCAACGCATACAGCGGCATCATGTACGTCTGCAAGCTGCAATTCGGCTTGACGGCAATAAAGCCCTTGTCCCAGCCGTGGTGCTTCTGCTGCGCGCGGATAATGTCCAGATGCGCCGCGTTGATTTCCGGAATGAGCATGGGAACGTCGTCCGTCCAGCGGTTCGCGCTCGCGTTCGAGACCACGGGAATGCCCGCCGCGGCATAGGATTCCTCCAGTGCCTTGATTGCATCCTTGCCCATTTCCAGCGCACTGAACACGAACGCGCAGTTGCCGACCGCCCGCGCGGGATCGTTCGCGTCCTGCACCGTCAAATCCGCCACCGCCGCAGGAATGTCCGCGCCAATCAGCCAGCGGTTCTCCACGGCCTCCCGGTACGACTTTCCCGCGCTGCGCGGGCTTGCCGCCACATACGTCACCGCAAACCAGGGGTGATTCTCCAACAGCTTGATATATCTCTGCCCGACCATGCCCGTCGCACCGAGCACACCGACCGCAATCTTTCCTGCCATACCGTTCCTCCTTACAGCCCGCTTTCCCGCAGCGCGTCCGCAATCACCTGCTTTGCCGCGTCGGTCACCTCCACCAGCGGCAGGCGCACCGTACCGGCGGGCATTCCCTTGCAGTTCATCGCATATTTGATTGACGTGGGGTTGCCGTCCACGAACGCCGCCTTAAAGAACGGCAGCAGCCGGTAATGCAGCGCGCGCGCCTTTTCCATGTCGCCGGAAAGCGCGGCCGCCGTCATCGCCGTCACCTCGGCGGGGGCAAGGTTGGAGACGACCGAGACAATGCCGTCGCCGCCCAGCGCGACCAACGGCAGGGTCAGCGCGTCGTCCCCGCTGAGCACGGCAAAATCGGGACGCTTCGCCTTGACCGTCGCGATGACCGCCATCATCTGGCTGATGTCGCCGCTCGCCTCTTTCACGCCGATGACATTCGGCAGCGCGGCAATCCGCGCGAGCAGCGGCGTGGGAATATTCTTTCCCGTGCGCCCCGCAATATTGTACACCACAATCGGAATGCCCACCCGCGCGACCGCCTCAAAATGGCGGAAAATGCCCTCGTCGCTCGGCTTGTTGTAGTACGGCGTGACGACCAGTGCCGCGTCCGCCCCCATCGCCTTTGCCCTCGTGCAGTAGCGCACCGCATCCGCCGTGTTGTTCGAGCCTGCGCCCACCACCACGGGAACGCGCCTGCCCGTCCGCGCCTCATGCGCGCGCACGGCCTCCAACACGATCGTTATCATCCGCTCTTCTTCGTCCTCCGCCAGCGTCGGGGTCTCGCCCGTCGTCCCCAGCGGCACAAGCCCGTCGATTCCTTTCTCCAGCTGGAACGCCACGTTCTTCCGAAATCCCTCGTAATCCACCGAACCGTCTGCGTTCATCGGCGTAACCATCGCCGTCAGTGCGCCACGCAATGCAATCATTTTCCGCTCCTTCGCCCTTGGTATTCCGCGCGAACACGTTTTCTATATAGTAACGATTTTGTGGGGTACAAGGCAAGTAGGGGATCTCCGCTTGGAAGCGGAGGGAACCTCTTGGGAGAGGGAAACCCCTCTACTTCCGAAGCGGGGGTTTCCCTCTCCCAAACCCTCTCCTTTCCCCAGCACGGCTTAGGGCGACTGCCCTAAGAACCCGTCGCAAGGCGTTGCCTTGCTTAACGAGTTTTCTCCGAAAACTCGGCAAACAGCGCATCGCACTGCGGCACGGGTGCGCCGCGGGGAAAGCGGAAATGACGGGCGTTTTTGTGGAAATTGCGCCGGGACAAGCAAAACGCCCGCCAAAACGCACGCGAATTGGTCGGAAAACTACAAAAAAAACGGTATATTCTCCACAGTGTATAGTATGATGTAATCATCACATATTTCATCTGGAGGTAAATCATGATGAAGAAAATTTCTAGGCTCGCCGCGCTGTTTGCGGCGACGGCATTGCTCTTTGGGGCAATTGGGTGTTCGGACAGTGACGACGGCGACAGCGGTAACGGGAACGAAGACGGCGATAAAGACAAGCCGAAGCCGGAAGCACCTGCGCCGGAAACAGGCACTCCTGCAACTGCGAAGACTTACAGCTTCACGGGCGGAGAAAATGGAATTGTTGCCGCTGATATAAGCGATTGGGACTTGAGCGCAAAAGATGTGATTAACTCTCCGATAGCAAAAGAATTGACCACAAAAGCACTTACCAACGAAGCTTCACTTTCATGGAAAGGCTCTAAGGTGGCAACGCTCCGTTTCCGTGCGACGCATGAGAAGAACGAAAGAGCAATATCTGACCTTGCTCCTACTATCACCGCACTCAAGTACAACGGCGGTGCGGACAGCGACATCTCAAACGGTATCGCAATCGACTCTCTTGACCGTTACGTCAGTATTCCTGTTGACGGCGCAGGAACGGTAACAGCAGAGGTAACTTTCAAGGGAGCTAAGGACTCTGACAATCCGACTGGCGGTCCGTTTCAAGTGGCTTTTGTAGATGCTGACGGAAAAGTCCTCGGAACGGTCGTGACTGATGAAGTGACGGCATCTTCTGAGAAAACGGTTTCGGGTACGGTCAGTGCCGCAGGCACGGTCTACCTTGTATTCAGCCGAAACGGAGCGAAAAAAAGCGATGGTAATGGTACTGGCGGAATTGATGTTTCAACGATTACCGTAACACCTGCCGCGAACTAACCCGCACTCCCCCGCCGCACGGGAGCAACAGCGCGGCAAACCTCAGCACGGAAGCGCACCGCCCTTCCGTGCGATCCACACCAAATACTTTGGAGACATACAGCATGACAAATTCTGTCGATTTCGATATTGAGTGTCCTGACTGCCATAAGGTACATTCCGTGCATGTTACAGTGAAAGTCAGAGACCCGTCCGCAACCTGCTACAAAGAGCCAAAATTCAAGTACGTCATCGTCAAGACAAGTGACCGCATGGTGGAGGAGTGCGGTAGCCTGTACGAGGCCGCGCGCGGGTCGTGGTATAATGTTTCACTTAATACCGTAAAGGACTACAAATATGTCTTTGCCGTCATAGGTGGCATAGTGCAGGAAGTCTTTGTCGCGGACTCATGGGAACCGAGCGGCGAACACCGAGTACAGTTCACAGGAAAACCCGCCCCGTCAAACATATCGACGGGCATCAAAGGTAGGCGCATCCCTGATGAATACCGCAAACCCGGTCTTTGCGCACCGATACTTCTGAGCAAGAATTAGACAACTGACGGAGAGAGACTGACCAAGCAACCAAAGCCCGCAGTTTTTGAAAGTTTCTGCGGGCTTCCCCGCCCCGCTTCGGCGCGGGCGGGTTTTCTTTTCATGGCGCACGGCAAACAAAAATTTTTTGTCTGCCCAACGCGAAAGTGGCGAACGAACAAATGTTTTTTCGCTCCCCAACGCAAAAGCGGGCAACGAACAAATGTTTTTTGCCCGCCCAAACGCAAAAACGGCGAACGAACAAATGTTTTTTCGTTCCCCAACGCGAAAGCGAAGAACAAACAAATGTTTTTTGCTCGCCCGGACGCAAAAACGGCGAGCGAACAAATGTTTTTTCGCTCCCCAACGCGAAAGCGAGGAACAAACAAACATTTGTTTTTTGTCCTGACGCAAAAACGGGCAGAAAACAAAGTTTTGTTCGCTTCTCGACGCAAAGGCGGGCGACAAGCAAAAAACGGCGGTTATCCGCCGAAGGAGGAACGTGTGAAAAAAGTGAAACAGAACGTCCGCATCACCGACGCGGACACCGTATCGGACGCGCTCGTGCGCATCTACAAGGAGGCCGCCAAGGACGGTGCGGTCGCGAAAGATGCCGCGCTCGCGGCGATCATGGGCGAGGTGGAGACGCTCTCCGCCAAAATCACCACGGCAATCAAGGCGGACAAGGTGTCCCGGTCGCTCGAGGACGCGGACGCGAAGCGCGACGAGATAATCCGCTCGCTCGGCACGCTGCTTTCGGGCTACGGGGCGATTCCCATCGCCGCAAAGAAAGCCGCCGCCGAACGCCTGCTCGCCACCTACGACAAGTACGGCAAGTCAATTGTGAATGAGACCTACGCGCGCGAATCTTCTTTGATTGAATCGATGCTGGAGGACTTCGCCGCGGAAAGTCTTGCCGACGCAATCAAGTCGCTCGACGGCGTTGCCGATTTAATCGCCTCGCTCCGCACCGCGCAGGACGAGTTCAACGCCGCCAACGACACCGCGACCGCCGCAAAAGGCGAGTCGGCATACTCGATAAAGAAGCCCCTGCTCGCCGCAATCAACGAAAAGCTCGTGCCCTACCTCACGGCAATGGGCGCGGTGAATGCGGAGTACGCGGATTTCGCCGCAAAAGCCGACGTTGAGATTGCCAAAGCAAACGCAAGCGTGGCATAGACTTTTCGCCGTTCCTGCACTATACTAGGAGACATGGACGCACGTTTTTTTTCGCGGCTGCATAAGATTGAGGCGGTGCTCGCGCAGGCACTGCCGCCGCAGACAAACCCGGACTGGCAGGAGCGGTCGTTCGGCGCGCTCGACCCCTGCGTGAACAGCGCGCACATCAACGAACTTATCGCGCCCAACCACGACCTGCTCGCGCTCGGCGGCAAACGGTGGCGGCCGCTGCTGCTCGTGCTGTGCGCGGAGCTTGCCGCCGACGCAAAAGGCACGTGCGCCGCCAGCGGCGAAATCGCCTACCGGCTCACCCCGCTCGTGGAATTCGCGCACACCGCGAGCCTGATCCATGACGACATCGAGGACTGCGCGGACATGCGGCGCGGCAAACCGGCGGCGCATGTCACGTTCGGCACGGACACCGCGCTCAACGCCGCCAGCTGGCTCTATTTTGAGGCGGCCGCGTGCATCGAATCGCTCGCCCTGCCCGACGCGCAGAAAAACACGTTCTATGCGCTCTACCTGCATGAACTGCGCCGCCTGCATTTGGGACAGGCAATGGACATCCGGTGGCACAAACAGACCGCGCTCGTGCCGTCAGTTGACGAGTACACGGCGATGGTACGCAACAAGACGGGAACGCTCGCCCGCCTTGCCGTCAAGACCGGCTTGCTCGCGGGCGGCGGCACGGCAGAAGAAGCCGAGCGCGCCGGGAGCATTGCCGAGGACATCGGCGTGGGATTCCAGATTATCGACGACGTGACCAACCTGACCACGGGCAATCCCGGCAAACAGCGCGGCGACGACATCGTAGAGGGCAAAAAATCGCTCCCCGTGCTCCTGCACCTCCAGGAACGCCCCGGCGACCGACCCGCGCTCGAAACGCTGTTCGCCCAGGCACGTGCCGAAGGCATCGCGTCGCCCGCCGTCGAACAGGCAATCGCCCTGCTCTCCGAAAGCGACGCCATCGAAAAAGCGCGCGCGCAGGGCAACGACCTCGTGCTTCGCAAGAGCCGCGAGCTGAGCGGTTTCTATCACACGGACGGCGAGGCAAGCCAGCTGATTGGCGCTCTGTTCGACTCCCTGCGCAAAGAGTAGGCCGCCATGAGAGAATCGCCCGAAAACCTGAACACGCAGGCAATCGAACTCGCGCAGCAAGGCAACTACCCCGAGGCAATCGCCTGCTTCAAGCGCGCGCTGTCGCTGGAACGCTACAATCACCTGCTCTGGTTCAACCTCGGCATTACGTACCGCGACGCGGGCGACCTGCAAAATGCCCGCCGCGCGCTCGAAAAAGCCTACGCCATCAACAGCGACGACGACGACATCATCGAAACGCTCGCGATTATCTGCTACAGCATAGGAAACTACGACGAGGCGCTGGCGTACTGCACGGAAGGAATCGACAAAAACCCATCGAACGCGCACGTATGGAACACGATCGGGGTCATCTATTTCAACCGCTCCGAATACGCCCTTGCATGCGATGCCTTTGAGCAGGCCGTCTCGATAAATCCGTACTATTACGACGCGCTCTACAACCTGCGCGATACCTATGAGGAACTGGGAAACACGGCAGGTGTCGAGCAGTGCAAACGGCAGATGCGCCATATCAGCCCCGACGGAAAGCACCATGCATAGCCACGCGTTTATCGTCCAGGTCAATGACGACGAAATTCTCGCCATGCAGCTCATCACCCAAGCCTGCGTCACCTGCACGACCGGCTGTCTTCAGCGCGGAAAGCCGTTCGCCGTGGCAAACAGCCGCCATTTTTCCGTCGGAAAGGGAACGGTCGTGCGTATCGGCCGCTCACGGTTCACGCGCGCCGTGCATGGGCTGATTTCGCTCATCGTTCCCGTCGCCAGCGCGGTTGCCGGTTACCTGCTGTCGGGACTCATCGCAAAAAAAATCGGCTTTGAAAGCACGGAAACTTTCAAAGCCGTCTGTGCCATGTCTTTTTTGGCGGTGTCCGCCGGCATTGTCTTTGCCGTCAGCCGCAGCCGCCTTCATTTTCTTAAGCCGGAAATCCTGCAAGTGGTGTAAGATTTCCGCACGAATTAGCTCGCCACGTGCTCGCGCGCAAGCTTGCTGATTTCATCGGCCATCTGCGCCAGCGGCACTTGTTTCTGCACCGCCCCCAGTTCATTCGCGACCCGCGGCATGCCATATACGATAGAAGACTTTTCGTCCTGTCCGAGCGTCCACGCGCCCTGCTTGCGCATTTCTGCCAGCTGCACCGCGCCGTCCTTGCCCATGCCGGTCATAATAACGCCGAGCGCCTTGTTCTGGTACACTTTTGCCACGCTCTCAAACAGCACGTCCGCAGAAGGCCGGTGTCCGTTGCGCGGCGGCTCCTGCGAAAGCCTGATAACGCACTGCAAGCCGTCCTTCTCCACGAACATATGGAAACTGCCCGGCGCGATGTACACATGACCGCCCTCAATCTTGTCGCCGTCCTCCGCCTCTTTCACTTCCAGCGCGCAGATGCGGTTCAAGCTGCTGGCAAATTCCTTCGTAAAGCCCGCCGGCATGTGCTGCACCACCAGCACCGGCTGCTTGAGGCGCGGGTCAATCATCTTGAACATATCGCGCAGCGCGTTCGGTCCGCCGGTAGAAATGCCGATGGCAATAATGTCAATCTTGCCGCTGGCACGCACCGGCGTGATGACGGGAATCTCCTTGGGCTTGGCGGCGAGACTCGCCTTGAGCATCTCGCTTGCCCTGCGCGCCTCCTCGGCCTTGTTGGCGATTTCCTTGTCAAGGAATTCTTTGAGTTTCTCCTCGCTCATGACCCCCTGCAACTTGCGTTCAACAGCGCGGTCGGCGGCGATTTTCGCATAGAAATCGTCACGGTAGACTGTCTTTCCGTGCAGACGGGCATACTGTCCGCCGTAAGACGAAATCATCTCGATCAAGCGGTCGGAGATTTTGGTAATATCGGCCGAAATAGAACCGTTCGGCTTGGTAATAAAGTCGGCCGCGCCCAGTTCCAAGCACTGCATGGCGAGGGCGGCACCTTTTTCCACGACGCTCGAAAGGATAATGACCGGGATCTTTATGCGGTTTTCCTTGCGGTGCTTGAGGAAATCAATACCCGACATCACGGGCATCTCAATGTCAAGGATAATGACATCGGGATTTGCCTGCGGAAGCTTCTCAATCAGATCCTTGCCGTTTTCCGCGCGCCCGACGACATGCATACCGGGAACGCTTTCTACAGCACGACTCACCAAATTGCGCATCAGCGCGGAATCATCACAAACCAGTACGGAAATATCATCCATCGTTCTGCTCCTAGCCTTCGTTTTTCTGGTAGAGACACGCCCATTCGGTCTTCAAGAATTCGAATTTCGTGTCCATGCCGAACAACGATTCCGAATGACCGATGAACAGATAGGAATGCGGTGCCATCGCGTTATAAAAACGGTCGATAACCGCTTTCTGCGCAGGCTCATCAAAATAAATCAGCACGTTGCGGCAGAACACGATGTCAAAGTTGCGCACGCCCGAATCGTTGCGCAAGTTGTGGTAGTCAAATTTAATATGCGACATCAATTCCGGCGTCGCCTGATAGCCTTTTTCGACCTTCTTGAAAAAGCGGGCAAGATATTTCGGCGGAATGCCTGTAACGCGCGAATCGGGATAAAAGCCCTGCTGCCCGACCATGAGCGATTTCAGCGAAATGTCGGAAGCCATGATATTGAAACGATACGGCGACGGCAACGTGTCGCACAAAATCATCGCAAGCGTGTACGGCTCCTCACCCGTGGAGCAGCCAGCACTCCAAATGTTGATGCGCTGGTCGCCCGTCTTCCGCTTCTGCTCGATGATGTGCGGGATAACATAATTCACGAGCGCGTCAAAATGCGGCTGATTGCGGAAAAAACGTGTCAGATTGGTGGTGACCGAATCCAACATCTGCTTCATTTCTTTTTCGTCAGACATAATGAGCTTATAATACTCGCCGACGGTCGCTATCTGCTTTTCGCGCAGGTTTTCTTTCAGTCGGCCGTCAAGAATCGAACGGTTCGTGGCTGAAAATGTAATCCCGCTCTGGTCATAGATGACCTTGCGGAACGTATCAAATTCTGCATCAGTTAATAAGTCTGCCATAAAACTTATTATACACCCGCAGACAAAAAAAGTAAATCATATTTAAAAATAACTGAAAAAATTACATCGAAAAATCTTTTCCCAAATAAATCTCACGGGCGACGGGACTTGCCAAAATCTCGTCCCTGCACCCCTGAATCATAATCTGCCCCGTGCTGATAATAATGGCGCGGTCGGTAATCTCAAGCGTGTCGCGCACGTTGTGGTCGGTAATCAGAATGCCGATGCCGCGCTTGGCAAGCAGCGTGATCATCCCCTTGATGTCGGCGACGGCAATCGGGTCAATGCCCGCGAACGGCTCGTCCAAAAGCAGGAATTTCGGCTCAATGGCAAGGGAACGCGCGATTTCGGTGCGCCGCCGCTCGCCGCCGCTCAGCGTGAACGCCTGCTGCTTGCGTATCCGCCCAATCGAAAATTCCTCAATCAGTTCTTCGAGCCGCTGTTTTTTCTGCGCGCGCGTCAGGTCACGGCGCGTCTCCAAGATCGACCAGATATTCTCTTCGACGGTGAGCTTGCGGAAGACGCTCGGCTCCTGCGGCAGGTACGAAATGCCGATGCGCGCGCGTTTGTACATGGGCAAGCCGGTAATGCGCTGGTCGTCCAAAAAAATCTCGCCCGCCGTGGGCTTGTGGAATCCCACGATCATGTAAAACGTGGTCGTTTTTCCCGCGCCGTTCGGACCGAGCAGCCCGAGCACCTCGCCCGTCTGCATAGAAAAATCAACGCCCTGCACCACTTTCTTTTTGCCGAACATTTTATAGAGGCTACTCGCGCGCAACGTATGCAATCCGCCGCGTTCCCCTGCCATCGGCTCGTTCATGCCGTCATTCATCGCCCGCTCCGTCCATCGCCCCGTCATCGTCCAACACCGGCGCTGTCGTTTCCGCGGAATCTTCCGCAACTTCTTCGGCAGGATTTTCGTCCGCGGATTCCTGCGCGTCCGCCGCCGGTTCGGGGTCTTTTTTGGTGTCCGTCACCGTGCCGCTCACGCGCCCGTCCAACGTAATTTCCTGCGTGTCCAAGTCAAGCGCAATTCCCTGCGCGCGGAACGTGTCCTCGCCCTGCACGATTTTGGGATTGCCGCTCATTTCCAGCATCTTGTCGTTCTTGCGGTAGACAGCATACGCCGCCGTACAGGTGTTGTCTTTTTGTTTGAGCGTCACGTTTATCTGCATGACGGCAATTTCCATCGTCTGATTATACTCGATGACCTGCGCGTCCGCCGTCACTTCGTTCTGCACGTCAACCAAATGCACGGAGCTTTCCAAATTGGCGATTTTTGTCTGCCGGTCATACCGCATTTTTCCGCACGTAAAATCCATCAGGCTTTCGGTGTTCTTGCCCGTAACCGCCCCCTCCGCCGTGATATAGCGGAAATTGTCGCCGAACAGCTCGATGACATCCGCCGCAATCTCCATCGTCTCGGTCTTGACGAACGCATGGCCTTGCAGGCGCGTCGTGTCGCTCTTGCTGCCCGCCGTTCCCGTCAGCGAATCCGCGCGGAACGTGATAGTCTCGGCAGCCAGCACGGAAACCGTAAGCAAACAGGCGGCAAGCGCACACAGCCGTTTCATTCCTGCGCCCCGCCTTCGCCGTCAGCCGATTCTTCGCCCTCGTCCGTGGTGATGTCGCCCGTCACCTGCGCCAAAAACGAAAATGTCTTGCTCACGCCGCTGGAACTGAAGCCCCGCCCCGTGATGACCGTATCTTTTTTCTCGATTGACACTTCGTCGTCGCGACCGCTCGTCATCTGCTCGGTCTTGCCGTCGTATCTGAGCGCGTCCGCAAAAATCCTCATGTCCTGCGCATGCAATGTCACGGAAATATCGTCGAACATCAGATAGATTTCGTCCTGCGTGTTCGCCGCAAGCAGATTGCACGTGCCTTCCGTATCGAGCGCGCCCTCGCCGTCAAACGTCCTGAACCGCGCCTTACGCGCATACGATGCGCCGTCGCTCTTGTACTGCTCGATTTTCTGCGCCTCAATCTCCATTGTCACCGCGTTGTCTTCATAGCGTGAGAAAAATGCGTCGGAAAAACGGAATTCAGGCACGATGTCCTCAACGCTCTCGGTTTTCCCGTAATCAAGCGAACAGCCCAAAAGCATGCCGGCCGCAAACAGCGGAAACAGATATTTCATTTTTTCCGCGTCAATGCCGCCCCGATGAATGCGTTGAACAGCGGATGCGGGGTCGTCGGCCGTGAGACAAATTCCGGGTGGAACTGCACGCCGATTCCCCACGGATGCTGCCGCCACTCAAACGCCTCCACCTGATTGTCGTCAGCCGCCGTCGCCGCAACGACCAGACCATGCGCCGCCATGTCGTCCATATAGCGGCGGTCAAACGTATATTTCGACCGATGCCGCTCGCGCACCGCCTCAGTGCGATACGCCGCATACATATTCGTCTCTTTCATAATGGCGACCGGCAGCGCGCCCAGTTTGACCACGCCCGCCGCCGCCGCGCCGGACTGCTCTTCCGGCAGACTGATGACCGCATGCTGGGTATGCTGCATGAATTCCGTCGAATCCGCATCCTCCCAGCCAAGCAACGACCGCGCTGTCTCAATCGCCATCAGCTGCATTCCCAGATCAATGCCCAAATAAGGAATCTGATGCTCACGCGCATACCGCACCGTCGCAAGCAGTCCCAAAAAGCCGCGCTGCCCGTAATTCCCCGGAATGATAATCGCGTCCACATCCTGAAAATGCGGCGCGATGTCCATGCAGGATTCCAGCGATTCCGCGTCGATTTTATGCAACCGCAAGCCAATGCCATGGGTAGTCACCGCCGCATGGAACAAACTTTCCTGCACGCTTTTATAACAGTCGTCCAAATAGTCCTTTTTGCCCACCATCGCGACCGTGACGCTTTTTTTTGTCTTTTGCAGTTTTGCCAAAAAATCCGTCCAAGGCTTGACGGCAATGTGCCGGTCGCCCATGCCCAGTTTTTCCAGAATAGCCGTGGCAATTCCCTGCTCATAAAACAGCACCGGCAATTCATAAATGGATGCGTCAATATCGACCGACGTAAAGACCGAACCGAGCGACACGTTGCAGAACAGCGCGATTTTCTTGCGCATCTCGTCCTCTATGGCTCGCTCACAGCGGCACAAGAGAATATCGGGCTGAATCCCGCATTCCTGCAACTGCTTGACGCTGTGCTGGGTCGGCTTTGTTTTCAGCTCGCCGCCGATAATCGTCGGAACGAGCGTCAAGTGCACCGTAATGCAGTTTCCCTTGCCCTGCTCGTGGCTGAACTGCCGCGCCGCCTCCAAAAACGGAATGGACTCAATATCGCCGACCGTACCGCCGATTTCCACGATAACGACATCCGCACCCGTCTTCGTCCCCGCCTGTACGATGCGCCGCTTGATTTCGTCGGTAATGTGCGGAATGACTTGCACGGCGCGCCCGTTATACCGACCGGCGCGCTCATTGCGGATGACCGTCTCGTACACCTTGCCGATAGTCACGCAGTCGCCTTCGCTCACGTTCACGTTCGTAAAGCGCGCATACGTCCCCAAATCGGCATCGGTCTCCGCGCCGTCCTCAGTAACGTACACCTCGCCGTGCTGATACGGACTGATCGTACCGGCATCAATGTTGATGTACGGATCGCATTTGACCATCGCAATTTTCAGGCCACTGCATTCCAGAAGACTGCCGATTGATGCCGTCGCGACACCTTTTCCCAAACTGGAACAGACGCCGCTCGTTACCAAAACATACTTGCTCATGCAATTACCGCGCGTATTCGATAATCCGCGTTTCACGAATCATCGTCAGCTTGATTCTTCCCGGATAGCGCAAGTCCGTCTCAATCTGCTTGGCGATTTTCTGCGCCAGCTCCTTGACCTCGCCGTCGGGAATTTTCTCATTGTTGACCAAGATACGCAGCTCACGCCCCGCCTGAATGGCATAGGCTTTTTCCACGCCGTCAAATTTCTCGGCGACTTCCTCAAGGTTTTCCAGACGCTTGACGTAATTATCCACCGTCTCGCGGCGCGCACCCGGACGGGCGGCACTGATAGCGTCGGCAATCTGCACGATGACCGCCTCAACGGTCGTCGCCTCAACATCGTTATGGTGCGCGGCAATCGCATTGATGATTTTTGCGTCCTCGCCCATTTTCCGCGCCATTTCCGCGCCCACTTCCGCGTGGTTCTGATCGCTGTCGCTCTCCGCGCCCTTGCCGATGTCATGGAGCAAGGCGGCGCGCTTGGCAAGCTCCCGGTTCGCACCCACTTCCGCCGCAAGCACCGCCGCAAGTTCCGCGACTTCCTTGCTGTGGCTGAGCACGTTCTGCCCATAGCTCATGCGGAAATACAGGCGACCGAGCGCGCGAACGCCGTCCTGGCTCATGTTGTGGATGCCCAGGTCGAACAGCGCTTTCTCGCCCTCTTCGTACACCTTCTGCTGAATCTCGCGCGTCACTTTTTGCACGATTTCTTCGATGCGGGCAGGATGAATGCGCCCGTCCGTCACCAGACGTTCCAGCGACTGCTTGGCGATTTCTTTGCGCACGGGATCAAAACAGCTGATGACCACCGCCTCCGGCGTATCGTCGATAATGATGTCCACGCCCGTCAGCGTCTCCAGCGTGCGGATATTGCGCCCCTCGCGCCCGATAATACGACCTTTCATTTCGTCGCTCGGAAGCGAAACCGTCGTGACCGTAATATCGCTCGTGACCTCCGTCGCCACGCGCTGAATAGTAGAGACAAGAATCTCCTGCGCTTTCTTTTCCGCCGTCAACTGCGCTTCTTGCTCAATTTTATTGAGCAACACCTGCGCGTCATGCCGGGCATCGTTTTCGAGATTCTTGATGATCAAATTCTTCGCTTCCTGCTGAGAAAGCCCCGAAATCCGCTCCAACTCGGTACGGAGCGTCTCTTCCTGCGCCGCAAACGCATCCTCGCGCTTTTTCATGGACGCAAGGCGACCGGCAAAATCCTGCTCTTTCTTGTCGAACTCGGCGGCACGTTTGTCCACCAATTCTTCTTTTTTGGCGACCCGCGCTTCGTACTTCTGCACTTCGCTGCGGCGCTCCCGGTTCTCCCGCTCCTGCTGATTCCGTTCCCGAATGAGTTGATCCTTTGCTTCAAGCAAAATTTCTTTTTTCTGTGCTTCGGCCTCTTTTATCGCATCCTGTTTTACACGTTCAGCTTTTTGCTCTGACGCAGACAACTGAAATCTGGCATACAACCAGCGAATAATCCATCCAAGAACAATTCCAGCAAGGGGGAGCACGATGAACAACATCACGTTCATATTGCAACTCCTCGCATTGCACCCGTCCCGGAAGCCTCGCGGCCTCTTGCAGGACAAAATACAAATATACACTTATATTATACTCTAAGAATTCTGAATAGTCAAATAAAATCGGCGAAAAGCCGGGCGGTTTTGATGCGATTTTTCGGCACGGAGAAACGATACGCCCCGCCGTGCCACGGAAATTTTTCGGGCGACAAAAAAGCCCCCGCTGAAGCGGAGGCTTTGCGTCTTTATGCCGTCAGCGGGCGACTAGCAGTTCTCACTGAAGTATTTGATGGTGCGGACCATCTGTGACGTGTAGCTGTTCTCGTTGTCGTACCAAGAGACGACCTGCACCTCAAACAGCCCGTCGGTGATTTTGGTCACCATGGTCTGCGTCGCGTCGAACAGCGAGCCGAACTTCATGCCGATAACGTCGCTTGAAACGATTTCGTCCTCGGTGTAGCCGAACGTCTCGGGGTCAGAAGCCTTTTTCATTGCGGCATTGATTGCCTCTTTGGTAACGTCGCTGCCTTTGACGACTGCGGTCAGAATGGTGGTCGAGCCGGTCGGAACGGGAACGCGCTGCGCCGAGCCAATCAGCTTGCCGTTCAGTTCGGGGATGACCAGACCGATAGCCTTTGCCGCGCCCGTGCTGTTCGGGACGATGTTCTGCGCGCCCGCGCGTGAGCGGCGGAGGTCACCCTTGCGCTGCGGACCGTCAAGAATCATCTGGTCGCCCGTGTACGCGTGGATGGTCGCCATGATGCCGCTCTGAATGGGGAACGCATCGTTCAGCGCCTTTGCCATCGGCGCAAGGCAGTTCGTGGTGCAGGAAGCCGCAGAAATGATGTTGTCGTTCTTGGCCAGCGTCTTGTGGTTCACGTTGTAGACGATCGTGGGCAGGTCGCTTCCGGCGGGAGCAGAAATGACGACCTTGCGCGCGCCCGCATCGATATGCGCCTGGCTCTTCGCCTTTGACACGTAGAAGCCCGTGCATTCCAGCACGACATCGACTTTCAGCTCACCCCAAGGCAGATCAGCCGCATTCGGCTTGGCATAAATGGTGATTTCCTTTCCGTCAACCGTGATTGAGCCGGGCACTTTGACGGTCTTGCCGTCGTCCTCAAGCACCGCGTCCTTAAAAGAAACCGTGTGCTTGCCCTCGCCAAAACGACCGGCATAGCCGCCCTGCGCGGTATCATACTTCAAAAGGTGGGCGAGCATTTTGGGACTCGTCAAATCGTTGATGGCGACAACTTCATAGCCTTTGGCATCAAACATCTGGCGGAAAGCCAAACGACCGATACGACCAAAGCCGTTAATAGCAACTCTTACATCTGCCATTGTATAACTCCTCTCACCGTCCGCAGACGGCACTGTACAAAAAGTTTCTTGCTCCAAGAATACCGCATTTCACCGGGTTAGACAATAGGATTTTCCGCTTTCTTCCGCTCAAAGTAGCCGTTTTCCACCAGCACCTGGCGACGCGTCATCACCAACGAAATCAGCTCAAGGTACATATTGTAGTCAACTTCCAGCGCGATCGGGAAGATGAAATATTCGGTCTCGTCGCAGTAGCGCTCGATGAATTGCTCGTCGGTGACGAAGCCCAGCGCAATCATGTTGCTGATACGGTCGGCGCACTTGAGGACTTTCGCCTTGTGGCTTCCCGTCTCGATGATCCTGCGCAGGAACTGGTTTTTCTGCTCTCCGTCGCGCTTGGTCACCTCGAGCACCAAGTCGAGCACTTCGCAGCCGTCCTCGTCGCACGAGCGGATGATGTCCCGGTCAAAGCCGGGAATGTCCTCCACCACGTCGTGGATGATGCTCGCCTTGAGCAGGATGTTGTCGATATAGCCGTAGTCGATGAGGATGGTCATCGTGTCCAGCTGATGGCGGAACATATTGCCGCCCGCGCGGCGGCGTTTGCCGATCAGCGCGGTCGCAATCTGCATGTAGGGCGCAAGGAAAATATTCTTGAGCTGGAGCATCTGCTGCTGATCCATCTGCTCCGGCTTATCGACCTTCATCTCATATTTTCCCATGGCGCGCCCCCTGTATCGTTCCTACAATTATAACGCAGAAATATACGAATGCAAGGTTTTTATGCGCCTTTTCGCCTCGTCGAGCTTCTCGCGCTCTGCCTGCACCAGCTCCGCGGGCGCGTGCTCGGCGAACTTGCCGCCCAGCTTTGCCTCCGTGCGCGCGGCTTCGGCAGTCGTTTTCTCGATGTCTTTCTGAAAGCGCGCGCGCAGCTGCTCCCTGTTGATGGCGGCGTCAATCAAAATGAATGCCTCAAAGCCCGGACCGACCGTGCCGATCGACTGCGCGGGCTTCGCGTCCACAAAGTCGATGTCCGACACGCCCGCGAGCAGGCAGATCAAGTCGGTCTTCTCGCGGCAGCTTTCGGCATCGCTGCCCGGAACGACGTGCAGCGCGATATGCAGCTTTACGGCGGGATCAATGCCGCACTCGTTGCGCAAGCCGCGCACCGCCCGAATCACGTCCTGCACAGCGGCAAACCGCGCGGCAACCGTCTCGTCCTTCCGGTCGTCGCTCGCGGCAGGGAACGGCGCGTTCACCAGCAGCGAATCATAGTCGTCGTTCGGCAGAATGCGCTGCGTCCCCGCCTGGCGGCGGTTGGCGATAATCTGCGCGCGCGGCAACTTCCCGTAAATCTCTTCGGTCACGAACGGAATGAACGGATGCAGCAGGCGGAGACTTTCCTCCAGCACGTTGAGCAGGACGGAAACCGCGCGGTCTTTTTCGTGCTCGTCATCGCCGCGGAAGCTCAGCTTGGTCGCCTCCACGTACCAGTCGCAGAAACAGTTCCAAAAGAATTCGTACACGGTGCTCGCCGCGTCATTGTAGCGGTAGCCGCCCAACGCGGAGCGCACGTCGCGGGTCGCCTTATCCAGCGCGACGTACATCCACCGGTCGAGTTCGGTTAGGTCGCTGTCCGCCACGGGAATGAGCGTGCGCCCCTCCAAGTTGCCCAGAATGTAGCGGCTCGCGTTCCAAACTTTGTTGCAGAATCGGCTGCCCATTTTGAAGCTTTCGTTGTCGATCAGGATGTCCTGCCCCTGCGCGCAGAGGAACGACAGCGTGAATTTGAGCGCGTCCGCGCCGTACTGCTCGATGACATCCCGCGGGTCAATGCCGTTGCCGAGCGACTTGCTCATCTTGCGCCCCTGCTTGTCGCGCACCAGCCCGTGGATATAAATGTCGTGGAACGGGGCTTTGCCCGTGAATTCCAGCCCCGCCATGATCATGCGGCTCACCCAGAAGAAAATGATGTCGTAGGCGGTCACGAGCGCGGAAGTCGGATAGAATTTTTTCAGGTCGGGCGTGTCTTCCGGCCAGCCGAGCGTGCTGAACGGCCACAGCCACGCGCTGAACCAGGTGTCCAGCACGTCGGGATCTTGCTCCAGCGTACCGGCGGACGCGCCGCACTTGGGACACGACACGGGGTCGGTGCGGCTGACGATCATCTCCCCGCAGTCCTTGCAGTACCACACGGGAATGCGATGCCCCCACCACAGCTGACGGCTGATGCACCAGTCGCGGATATTTTCCATCCAGTGCGCGTAGGTGCGCTCCCATTTGCGCGGGAAAAATTCGATGTCGCCGTTCTTCCACGCCGCGAGCGCCTTGTCGGCGAGCGGGCGCATCCGCACGAACCACTGGAACGACAGGTACGGCTCGACCACGGTCTTGCAGCGGTAGCAATGCCCCACCGAATGCGTCAGCTTCTCCTCGCCCTTGAACAGCCCCGCCTCCGTCAGGTCGGCGACGACCAGCGCGCGCGCCTTCTCGCACGTCAGCCCGCGGTATTTTTCTGGCACGTTCTCGTTGAGCGTGCCGTCGGGATTCAGCAGGTTGACCACCTCTAGGCCGTGGCGTTTGCCCACTTCCCAGTCGTTGGGGTCGTGCGCGGGCGTAATCTTCACCATGCCCGTCCCGAATTCCTTATCGACATACGCGTCGGCAATGATCGGAATCTCCTTGCCCGTCAGCGGCAGGCGGAGCGTCTTTCCCACGAGCGAACGGTAGCGTTCGTCGTCGGGATTGACCGCGACCGCCGTGTCGCCGAAAAACGTCTCCGGGCGAGTCGTTGCCACCTCGATCTTTCCGCTGCCGTCGGCGAATTCATAATACAGATGATACATCGCGCCGTTCGTGTCGATGTGGTCAACCTCGTCGTCCGCAAGGGCAGTGCCGCAGCGCGGACACCAGTTGACGAGGTACTGCCCCTTGTATATCAGCCCGCGCTCGTACAGCGTGACGAACACGTCGCGGACGGCCTTTGTCAGCCCCTCGTCCATCGTGAACCGCTCGCGCGACCAGTCCACGCTGTTGCCGAGCGTCTGCTGCTGCCGGACGATGGTCGCATGATGGTCGCGCTTCACTGCCCAAGTGCGCTCAAGGAACGCCTCGCGCCCCAGGTCCTTGCGGCTCTTGCCCTCTTTCTTGAGCTGCCGCTCCACCACGTTCTGCGTGGCAATGCCCGCATGGTCGGTGCCGGGAACCCACAGCGTGTCGTCGCCGCACATACGGTGGTAGCGCACCACAACGTCCTGCAACGTGTTGTTGAGCGCGTGCCCCATGTGCAGAACGCCCGTCACGTTCGGCGGCGGAATGACCACCGTGTATGTGGTGTCCGTGCGCCCCGCGCGCCCGTGCACGGGGGAATCCGCGTCGCTGTGCGGGCGGAAATGCCCCTGCTCCACCCATGCCGCGTAAATGCGGTCCTCAAAATCCTTGGGATTGTATGCCTTCTCCAGTTCAATCGCTTTCATGTTGCCACCCCATGCGCTCAGTCTTTCAGCGAGTATTATAGCGAAAGCGGGGGATTTCTGCAATGAACGCGGTTTTTTACCGCTTGGAAGCGGTGGGAACTTTCTTGGGAGAGGGAAAACCCTCTACTTCCGAAGCGGGGTTTTCCCTCTCCCAACCCCTCACCCTTTCCCAGCACAGCTTGGGGTTGCACCCCAAGACCCCAAAAATCATTGCTGACAGGCTTTCTTCTCCCAACAAATATGCATTTTGCACAACAAATTCTTTGTCAGCATTCAACAAATACGAATTTGATACACAAAATTCCTTACCAGCATTCAACAAACACGAATTTTGTGCAACAAATTCTTTGTCAGCAACCGACAAGTGCAAATTTGGTACACAAAATTCCTTGCCCGCAGTCAACAAACATGAATTTGGTACAACAAATTCATTCCCAGCACTCAACAAGTACGAATTTGGCGCACAAAATGCCCTGTCAGCATTCGACAAACACGAATTTGGTGCGCAAGATACCCTCTCAGCACTCGACAAGTACAAATTTGGCACAACAAATACCGCCGCGTATGCGGCGGCAAAACAATATGGCAAAGGAGCATTCCTATGAAAGAAATCCAGACGGTATATGTGGGCGGCATGAACAACGCGGCGCATTTCCTGTTCGTGTCCAACATGGCGGAGCGCGCGGAGAAAGACGTGGCGGTGTCCGAGAAATGCGCGGCGCAGGTGAAGGCACTGCGGGCGGCGGTCACGGCGGAGGACGAGAACCTGCAAACCAGCGCGAAGAGCCTCACGACCGACAAAATCGCGGCGGCTGACCGCCTGCGCGACCAGCTCTACGCGGGCTACAAGAAGGCCGTGGCGGGCTACGCGAGCTTCCCCGTGGAGGACATGGCGGAGGCGGCGAAAGTTTTGCAACAGCACGTCAAGGACTACAAAATCGACGTGCAGGCGCAGCTGGACAAGGAGACGGGCTTGCTCGTGAACTTCGTGCAGGACTTGGAAGGCAAGTTCGCCGAGCAGGTGAAGATGCTGTCGCTCACAGCGTTCGTGGAGCGGCTCAAGGCGGCGAACGAAGAAGTACGCTCGCTCACGGGTCAGCGCACGGACGAACGCTCAGCAAAGACAGCGGGCGCACTCAAAGCGGCGCGGGCAGCGAGCGACGAGGCATACCGCATGCTCGTGCTGCACGTGAACGCCCACGCCCTGCTTGAGGGCGAGGAAGCCTACGCCGCGTTCATCGACTACGCCAACACCGAGATTGAGCATTTTAAGCAGGAAGTATTGGGCGGAAAGAAGAAGAGCGGCGCGGCAGGCGCGGGAGCGGATGACTGATGAAAAGCAGCACGTGTTTCAATTCGTCGGGAAAACCACGATCGGTTTTTATGACCGAAGCGGAGGCGCAGGAATCCGCAAGCTATGAGCGGCGCGGAAAAAACTAATGACTCGGAAAAGATACGGGGAACATTTGAAGAAAAAACGCGGAGTTTCCGCGTAAAAACAGGAAAGCGTTGCTTTCCTTCAAAAATATTTTTCTAAGGAGACCAACTATGGCAAAGACAACGGTAAAACCCGGAAATCCTTTCGGGGGCGTGGGCGGCAATATGCCGTCAACAACCAACAACCAGAGCGGTGGCGGCAGGGGAAACAATCCTCCCGCTAACAGCGGGAAGAAGTAGTGTCCTGCAAATCGGCGCAGTCTTTCGACTGTGCCGATTTGCATGTCCTGCTTGTAATGCAATTCGTACGGCGTATGCAGCGCAAAACAATCATCAACGGATGTAAAATGTACAAGGGGTTTGTATGAAAGATGAAGAGAATGTGTTTCCACGGTATCTGAATGAAAGCAGAGCCGTCATAACGGGGTTTAATTTCGGGATTCCCAAGAACCTTGAAATTCCTGATGGCATATGCGGAATAGCCAGTGATGCACTCAGAGAGTGCCATTTGCTTGAAAGCGTGACGATTCCTGGCACTGTGTATGACATTGGCATAGGTGCGTTTCGCTGTTGTGCACGTCTTAAGCAGGTTAAGATTTGTGAGGGCGTGACGGAAATCTACAGTAGTGCATTCGCAGACTGTCCTGCTCTTAAAATTATAACGATTCCTGCCAGTCTACGCGTTATCGGCAGGATGAGACCTGATCATGAACGTAGGGATTTGTTAAAACATCATGTCTCATCTCTTGCCGAAGCAGAAGAATATCAGACAGGGAAATACGAGCCTTTGTTTTCTCGGGCATTTGATTTTTTTCAGCTAAAAGAGGTGTACTACGGTGGTACAAAGGCACAATGGCAGGAAACATGGCAGGATCATATTCGTAGAACTTGTTCTGGCTATGATTACGATATGGTCATCCACTGCACGGACGGTGATTATGCTGATGTATTCGAGGCTCCGAAGCTGACACCCCAGCGCATTCAGTGATGACGGCTCTCCATGACGCGTTCCCGGAGAGATAGCACAGCATGGCGGAAACGGGCGGGCGCAGGACTTTTGTCGCGCCTGTCTGTTTCCGCTCTTTGGAAAGCGGACATTTTTTACCAAAAAGTGTCAACTCGCACGGCTTTTGAACGCTTGGTTACGACAGGGAAGTTGCGGTGCAAATTCTCACGCAAAACAGGTCGGCGGACGTAAAACGCAAGGGAGAAAAATCATGAGAAACATACCGAACTATCTTATAGTGAGAGACGGGATTTTGGTCGGCTACGAAAAAAACATCCCGGAGCATATCCCTGTTCCGAGCGAAGTGACTGAAATCGGATACGACTTTTTCGGGTACAATGCATTCAGGGGATGCGCGTCATTGAAAAGCGTGGTGCTGCCGGGCAGCGTCAAGGGTATCTCCCGCAATGCGTTCGCGGACTGCACCTCGCTTGAAAGCGTTACGATTCCGGCGAGTGTTACGCACATCGGAACAAAAGCGTTTGCGGGCTGCACGAGCCTCAAGGAAATCCGTTTCGGCGGCATGAAGGCGCAGTGGCTTAATGTCGCCAATCTTGGTTATAATCAGAACCTGCTCACCGTGAAAATTTCCTGTTCTGACGGCATTGTGGACTTTGAGCATGTGGACGGTCTGCTCATGAGCGGCAACACCGTATACGGATATTCGGACGGACTTCCTTCACCCGTGACAATTCCTGCGCTCGTTACCGGCATTGCGGCGGGCGCGTTCGCGAAATGCACGTCACTTGAACGCGTTACGATTCCCGAAAGCGTGGCTGAAATCGGAGCAAGTGCGTTCCAGGGCTGCACGTCGCTTAAGGAAATCATGCTCCTCTGCGAAATCAGAAAAATCGACCACCGTGTGTTCTGCGGATGTATGTCGCTTGAGAGCATAACGATTCCTGCGACCGTGACGGAAATTTCACCCTTTGCGTTTGAAAAGTGCGAGAATCTCAAAGAAATCCGTTTCGGAGGAACTAAGGAAGCCGCGATTAAAATGTTCCAACTCTTTGGACTGGAAGGAAACATCGTTTGTTCCGATGGGTCACTTGACGCAAGAAAATCCGGCGGGCTGAGCATCATCGGGGAAACCGTCTGCACAGTGGACGGTTTTGCTTTCTTTGACAAAAAACGGGGCACCGTGCTTCCCGCAAAAATGACGATTCCGAGCGGATTGACAAACATTGCGGACGGCGCGTTTAGGCATTGGTGCAGCAGGCACATCATTATTGCGGACGGACTTGCCGAAATCGGTACGGAAGCGTTTGCACACAGTGCGATAAAAAGCATTGTTATTCCAGCCAGCGTAAAGAAAATCGAGGCGGACGCGTTCATCGGCTGCAAGAAATTGAAAACCATTCGCTTTGGCGGCACAAAGGAGCAGTGGAAAAGGCTTGTTGCCTGCAATCCCGAACTGCTCTCAAAAAAAGCACATTGCGCCGATGGCATGTTTTATGAGCCAGTCGCAGGAATGAAAATCACTGGTTTCTCTGCTGTGGGGCATACGGGACATGTTCCGAAATCCGTGATGATTCCTGACGGTATAACCCAAATCAGCGGGCGGGCGTTCAGCGGTTGCAAATCTCTTGAAAGTGTGACGATTCCTGCAAGTATGAAAGAAATCGGATATAATGCATTTCATGGCTGCTCGTCGTTAAAATCGGTATGTTTTGGCGGAACGACCGAGCAGTGGACTGAAATCCCGGGGATTTTCTCCAACTGCGAGCTTCTTGCGGCGAACGTAACCTGTGCCGACGGCGATCTGCACACGGAGGAACGGAACGGACTTCGCATTTTAGGCACTGTTGTTTATGAATGCATGGACACAGAAGCGCAAAGCATAACGATTCCTGACGGCGTAAAGAAAATTCTCAGCCACGTATTCAACGGTACTCACATTGAGAACCTTGAGATTCCAGAGAGCGTGAGAGAAATCGGCGAGTTTGGATTCAATCAGCATCTCAAATCGGTACGTTTCGGCGGAACGCTGGAGCAGTGGCGCAACATTAAGGGACTGTCATGCAATCCAGATCTGCTTGAGGCGACTGTGACCTGCACGGACGGCATACAGGCTATGGAGATGCGTGATGGCGTAAAAATCAGCGGCGGAATCGCATTCGGTCTTGCAGACGAGCTGACAATTCCCGACGGCGTTACGGAAATCGGAGCAAACACGTTCAGCGAAAGCATGCATCTCAAACGCATATCGATTCCTGCGAGCGTGAAAAAAATCGAAAAATACGCGTTCGCCAACAGCAGCAATCTTTGCCAGATAGTATACGGCGGCACGAAAGAGGAATGGAATGAGATAGAGGGAATCGACGGAATTTATTTGTCAAACGGAACAACAATCCGCGGCACAGCCAGCACTATAACAAAATAGGGCGCATCCGAACTGGGACGGAAGATCAGTGAGCGGCAATCACGGGCAACGGCAAGTCTGCTTTGGAAAGCAAAACAATCCACTACAAACCGCCCCGGCGGCAGACAAATCTTTGCATATCCGCAAAAGTCTGCTACAATAATCGTGAGGAGTTACTTGCATAATGACAGTGAAACGGACAGTTCAGAAAGCCGTGACCGTGCTGCTCGCGCTTGCGGCGGCAGGGACGGCGGTGGCACAGGCGCGCAAGGTTGACGTCTGGGATTTTGGCGGTGTGGCGGCAAAGGACGCGGCGAATCATATTTCCGTGGCGGACCTTGACGGCGCGGGCATCATTGCGGAGGACGGAAAATTCACGGGCGGCGACCTCACGTTCGGCGACCTCACGCTGAATGCCGACAAGAACGACCGCGCCTATTATGCGGGCAAGAAGAATTATGGCGAACAGGGCTATACGTCGTTCGACTTCAAGGACGGCTACGTCGCCAACGGGCTGTACTACGCGAACGGCAAGGGCGGCGAGAAAAAGCGGTACGTGCTGCTCAGGAACGTCCGCGCGGGCGACACGGTGACGTTCTATGCGCGGACCAGCAACAGCGGCGACGAGAAAATCCACTTTGCGCACGTGCGCGCCGACGGCACTCTGGACGGCGCGCAGGACGAGGTTGCCGCGCTCGGCGCAGTCTCCCGGAAATATTCGTACATCGCGGGCGCGGACGGCGCATACAAAATCTATGCGGAGGCGAACGTGGGCAAGCCCGTCTACTACCGCGTGGTGCGCACGGGCGCGGTCACGGTGAGCGGCGCGCTGAACGGGATTCCGGGCGGATCGGGCACACTAAAATTCATCGAGACCGAGACGAAGCAGGAGCTGCCCGCAAAAATCACGGGAAAATCCTACATGGCGGGGCTTGCGGCGGGACACACCTACACGGCCGTGCTGACGGGCATCAAGGGCTACGGGGTCAACGCCGCCACCAAGACGGTGACGGTCGCGCCCGCGCAGGCGGGCAGCATGACGGTGAACCTGACGGTCGCCGAGCAGAAAACGTATGTCATCAGCGGGGCGGTGACGGGCATTGCGGCGGACTATGACGGGTCGGCAATGAAAATCGTCTTTACCCCGCCGAAAGGCTCTGCGTTCCAGCCGGCAGAAGCGGCGGTGAGCGGCGCGAACGGCGCGTACACGTACCGCGGCGAGCTGGAACCGGCGGTCAGCTACACGGCCACGCTCACGGGCGCGCCCGACTACGACATCACGGCGGGCGGCACGGCAGAACACACCGAATCGTTTACGCAGGACATCGCCGTCACGCCCAAGCCGACCTACGACGTGACGGGCGCGTTCTTCGGGGCGGTCAAGACGATTCCGCAGACGATCGCGTTCCGGCACCTTGACGACGGCTCGGTGTACGGCGGCACGATAACGGGGAACGCCTACCGCGCAAAACTCCGTGCGGGCGCATACGAAGTCATCGCGCAGACGGACACGGCGGCAACGACGAACCATGTAGTCGTGCGGGACGCGGCGGTGACAAAGGACATCAAGCTGACGGCAAAGGATGCGTCCATGCCGCCGATTCCGCTCAAGCGCGACCTGTTCGTGGGCGGCAAGAAAGCCGACTACGCCACAGTCAGGGAGGCAATCGCGGCGGCGGCGGCCATGAACCCGAAAAGCGAGGCGGAGCGCGTGACAATCCATATCGCGCCGGGCACGTACCGCGCGCAGCTGCTCATCAACACGCCGTATATCACGCTCAAGAACGACATGCCGGAGAAGGCAGTCGTCCTCACCTGGTATTACGGCATCGGCTACCAGTATTACAGTGCGGACGCGAAAGGCTACTATGACGAAGACCTCGCCTACGACAAATTCGGCAAGAAAACCGTGGCACGGTGGGGCGTGGCGACGTACGTGCAGAAAGGCGCGAAAGCGTTCCGGGCGGAGGGAATCACGTTCGAGACATCGTTCAACAAATACGTGACCGACGAGGAAATCGCCGACGGCGTGGAAAGCGACGGATCAATCGCGTTCGTGCGCAAGCTCAACTCCGACGTGCGCACCAAAAAGGCGACCGAACGCTCCGCCGCGCTCTGCTCGGAGGCGGACGAGGCGGAATACCGCAACTGCTCGTTCCTCGGATCGCAGGACACGCTCTACACGGGCGCGGGCACGCGGCAGTATTTCCGCAACTGCTTTATTGAAGGCAACACCGACTTTATCTTCGGCGACGGCGATGTCGTGTTCGAGAACTGCGAGATCCGCTGGGCGGGCTACACCGACATGAAGGCGGCGGGCTACCTGACGGCGGCGCGGAACGCGCTGCACAAGGGCTACCTATTCTATAACTGCCTGATCAGCGCGGACAACGCCGTCTACCAGAATCCGGGCGTGTTCGGCCGTCCGTGGGGACCGCAGGCAAGCGTCGCCTGGGTCAACACCCTGCTGGGCACGGCTTCCGTCATCGACCCGATGGGCTGGACGGACATGAGCGGCAACCTCCCGCAGAACGCGCACTTTGCCGAATACCGCACGCTTTGGGACGGCAAGGAAGTCAGCACCGCAGAACGGCGCGGCAACGTGCTCAAAAGCGACAGCGGCTACACGCCCAAAGATTTCTTCGGCGGCTGGACTCCGGCGTATTATACGGAGACAAAGACCGGCAAGCTCGCGTTTGCCAAAAAGCCGAGCCTCACCACGGACGACGACATCAACACGCCCTACCCCGGCCACACGATCACCCTGCACTACTCGCTTGGCAAGGCTGACGGCGAGGACAGGTCGCTCATCCAGTGGTTCCGCAACGGCGCGCTCGTCAAGCAGTCCGCGGGCTACGGCGACAAGACCTATTTCCTCACCAAAGAAGATTCCGGCGGCAAGATTTCGGTGACCGTCACCCCAATGACGCGCGACGGCACGACCGCAAGCCCCGCCACGATACAGCTGGACGCGACGGTCAAAGACGGATTCGCCGTGCCGTCAAAGGCAGCCGCCGGCAGGCCGCGCGCGGTGGGCAAAGTCAACGTGTTCCTTGCGGGCGACTCGACCGTAAAGGACTACAGCGCGGACGGCATGTGGAGCGGCGGCAAGACGCGCGACGAAGGAGCCTGGGGCGAATTCTTGCAGGCATGGTTCAACGATTCCGTCGCCGTGCAGAACTACGCGAACGGCGGACGCTCCACGCGCAACTTCATCAACGAAGGCAGCCTCGCAAAAATCGCGGAGAACATCGGCAAAGGCGACTACCTGTTCATTCAGTTCGGGCACAACGACTGCTCGAACGGCGCGGGCTACCTTGAGGACCGCTACGTGCCGCTCGGCAAGCCGGACAAAAAAGGCATCTACCCCGTCACGCCGGGCAAGAAGACCAAAACGCCGCCGTCATACGCGGCAAAATACGGCGACGAATTCTATCCGTACACCGGCGGCACGTTCAAATGGTATCTCAAGCAGTACATCGACACCGCGCGCAAGGCGGGCGCAACGCCCGTGCTGGTCACGCCGGTCGCGCGCGTGTATTTTGCGGGCATGAACGGAAAAATCGAGCCGCACCACGACTCAAAGGACACGACCACGAACACGCAGGTGACGACCAACAACGCCTACGTGGAAGCCGTGCGCCAGCTAGCAAAAGAAGAGAACGTGCCGCTGATCGACGGCTTTGAGATTACCAAGCGGCTGTACGAGAAATCCTATGCGGACACCAAAAAGAGCGACGAGGCGTTCGTGCTCATGTTCCCGGGCGACAAGACGCACAACAACAAGCTGGGCGGCTTTGTCATCGCGGGCGAAATTGCCAAGGCGATAAAGGCAGGCATTCCGGCACTGGCAACGAGCGTCGTGCATCCGGCAAAGGCAATCGGTGAGAACAGCGACGGCACGTTGCTGTTCACGGTGGACGGAAACGGCAGCATCGACTGCAAGGACACGTACTGGAAAACCTACGCGCAGGCGCTGATGGACTCCATAAAGAAATAATCCGCCCCGCGCACTGCTCCGGCTCGCTTCCCGCTGGCCGGAGTTTTTTTTCAACTTCCCGATTTCCGTTTTTTCTGATACACTGTTCCCATGAAAAAACTCGCTCGGCTCATGCAAAAAAAACGGACGCTCATCGCGCTCGCAATCCTGCTCGCGCTTGCCGCAGGCATCGCCTGTTTCTGCCAGTACGTGCAGACGTTCTCGCACGGGGAAAACGCCCCGCAGCCGACGGGCGCACAGCGCGCCGCGCTCGCGGGCTACCTTGACCAAACGTATCCTGCCAAGCGGCGGCAGATTCTGCGCCCGCTCCCCTACGGAACGACTCCCGCAAACCTCGACATCGCCGCCGCATCCGCCATCCTCATCGACACGGCGAACGGCTGCGTCCTGTACGAAAAAAATGCCGACGAAGCGATTCCGCCCGCCTCAATCGCGAAGCTGTTCGTCATGTACATCGCGTTTCAGGAGATTGAGGCGGGGCGCATCGCGCTCGATGACATCGTGCCGCTCCCCGAAAACAGCTGGGCGATCAACCTGCCGTCGGACGCATCGCGCATGTTTTTGGGGCAGGGGCAGATTGTCACCCTGCGCGAGCTGCTGCGCGGGCTTGCGGTCGCCAGCGGAAACGACGCGGCAATCGCGGTGGCGACCTATATCAGCGGGAGCGTCAAGGATTTTGTCGCGCGCATGAACGAGGAGACGCAGAAACTGGGCCTGCAGCACACGCATTTTGTCGAGCCGAGCGGCTACAGCGAGGACAACATCACCACGGCCCGCGAGCTGGCGGCGTTCGCGCGCGTCTATGTCAACCGCTACCCGCAGTCCCTTGCCGAATTCCATTCGATTACGGAAATCGCCTACCCGCTCACGGCGAACCTCGCGCCCTGGATGAAAGAGCGCGGCGACAGCATGGCAATCACGCAGCGCAACACCAACGTGCTGCTGCACACGCTGGACGGCTGCGACGGGCTGAAAACGGGCTTCATCTATGAGAGCGGCTTCAACATCGCGCTCACCGCACAGCGCGACGGCGTTCGCTACCTTTCCGTGACGATGCGCGGGCCGGGAAAAACGACGCGCGAAGGAAACTTGTACCGCGACCGTGACGGGCGAACGCTCATGGAATGGGCGTTCGCGTCGTTCGCCGATTACCTTCCGCTGGAGCACATCCAGCCGTCGTACCCGCTCGCCGTGACGGGCGGCAAGGAACATTTCACGCGCCTCGTTCCGGCATGGACGACGGCGATTTCCGTTCCGCACGTGGCAGGAGAGACGGCGCACGATGCCGCGCAGCAGGTGACGGCGACGGTCACCATGCCGGGCTATATCTTTGGCGGCGCGCACGGCGGCGAAACCTACGGAACAATCGAATACAAACTCGGAAACATCGTGCTGGAAACCGTGCCGCTCGTCTCGGACCGGACGGTCGCCCGCGCGGGCATCTGGGGAAGATTCTGGGGAACGCTTGCCGGCGTATGCCTTGACTGCCGCTAGATAAACTGGCGCAACGGCACGATGTCAAACCCGGCATCCCATAACGCCGTAATAAGCAGGTCGAGCTTGTCATACAGAAAATCGCCGCGCGTACCGTCGGTAATGCCCGTGACGACCGGGATAACCGAGCCGTCGCGCGCGCGCTGTACGCAGGACGCGATGATTTCCGATGCCGTCAGATACTTTTCGTTGCTGGCGACCGCGCGCTCAAAGGTCTGCGTGTCCATGCTCAACGCCCCGCAGTCGGCATAGCGGTAGCCGCCCGAAATGCCCGCCGCTTTCATTGCGGCGGTCGCCCGGTAATACGGCGCGTGCCAAATGAGCGACAGTTCTTTTCCCGTCGCGGCAAAGAATTCGTCCTCGTTGCGCGCAAGCCCGCGGCGGATAAAATCATCGTCCACCACAAAGCCTTTTGCCGTCAGATCCGCGGCGGTGAAGAACATGGACGCGCAGTCATAGCCGCTCAGGGCAATCTGCTTTGCCTCGGCAGGATAGCGGCGCACGAATTCGCCGTTCACAAAGAACGTCGCGCCCACGCCGTATTCGCCCAGCACCGAAAGAATGCGCGTCAGCCCGTCGGCACTGTCTGTCGCATCACATACCAACGCGACGCGCTTGCGCCGCGCCGTCTGTACGGCGGTATCGGGGAAGAACGCCTTGTTTTCCGCGCCGCCGCTCAACGTGCGCACGTACAGCGTATCGGCATACCGCTGATTCGCCGTCGATCCGACAAAAACGCGATACCGTCCGTTCTGCACGGCATACCGTGCCGGAATCGCCGCCGCACCCGCCGGAAACTGCCGCCACGTGTTCTTTTTGCGGTCGTACTGATAGCGGATTCCGTCCTTTGCCGCATCTTCCGCGCACACGGTCGAATCGTCCGTCCAAAACGCTGTCTTTGCGGCAGACAGGAACAGCAGATCCGCCGATTTTTCGCCCAAATGCCACGCCCTGACGGTAGAAACGCCGCCGACAAACAACGTGTCGTTGCCGTGCCAGACATACGAAACCTGCCGCTCGCCGTTCAGCCGCGCCGTCGCTTTCCAGGTGGCAATGTCATAGACATGGAGCGATTCGCCGACGGCAAAGGCAAGCGATGTGCCGTCAGGAGAGACGACCGGCTTTCCGGGGCGGTCGATGACCGAAAGCAGTTGCAGTCCATCCGCAAGCCGGTAGACTGCGCCGCGCCGCACGCCGTCGTCATTGCTGATGATGTCCGCCCACACGAGCGCGGCATCGTCCTGCGTCCAGAATACCGTGCAGCCGACGACCGAACCGCGCCCGTCCACGAACGGCTTGCTGTAATATGCCGGCAGATAGGAAAACCCCTGCGTCTGCACAATGTACGCGGAGAGCACGCGATTCCCCTGCACCACCAGCAGCCGGTCAGCCTTTTCGTTCACGTAAAAATGGTCTTCCATCGGATTGAACGCGACGGGAAGCCGCCCCGTGACCACGCCGCTCCCCACCAGCGGCGCGTACATGCCGCGCGTGTACAGTTCCGTCGTGCTCACGCGGTACACCACGTCATGGTTGATATAGATAAGCGTCCTGCTGTTCGCCCAGCAGACGGACGAAATCTTTCCCGCGCCGATTTTTCTGAACGCCTCGGTCATCTGCACCTGCTGGAGCGCCGCCTTCAGGTCATTGAAATACACCGCCCCGTCCTTCTCATAGACGACCGTAGCGCTGTCGGGCGACCACCGCACGGGCACATCGTCAAAGCTGAAGTCCGCATGGTCGTCCAGAACCGTCTCCGCAAACGTGGACGCATTTTTCAGGATCAACTCGCCCGTGGCAACGCCCGTCTTGCGCACATAGCACAGCCACCGTCCGTCCGGGCTGACCGACTGCGGTCCCAGGCGGATGGATTCGGCAGGAACGGAATCGCCGCGCGCAACCCAGGCAAGCGTCCCGTCCGCCAAGGCATACCGCGCCGTCCCGTACCGGTTGCGCAGCTGCAGAACCGCGCCGCCGGAAAGCACGTCCATTTTTTCGGGAAAGCACGTGATGATGTCCGCGTCCCCCGTGCTTGCCGCATTGCCCAAGAAAACCGTGCGGTACGCGGGGCTTCCCGGAACGTCATGCCGGACAGTAAACAAAACCTCGTCCTGCGCGTTAATCGACGGATGCTCAAACGTAATCTCCGCAGGAACGATGACGGCGGCCGCAAACACGGCCGCCAGTGCGAACGTTTTTTTTAGGGTGCGGGTCGCCCAGGGTATCATTTATGCATCTCCGCGCTCAGCACCAAAATATCAAGGTCTTTTTCCAGTCCTTCCAGCCTGCTTTCCAGACGGCGCAGACGGCGCGAGCGGTCATCGGACTGCTTTTCTTCCAGCTGCTGGAACACGCTGTCCAGCACGGCTTCGCTGTTCATGCCGATACGCGACACGCCGCACCAGGGGCAATAGATGAACTGCTCCTCAATCGTCCGACCGCATTCCTTGCACACGCACACCGTTTTCATATTCATCGCGCTCCACTCCTATCTTACTTCAAAAGGGTCAAAGGGTCTACCAATTTTCCGTTCTTGTACACCGTAAAGTGCAGGTGCGGTCCGGTCGAATAGCCCGTCGATCCCGCAAGGCCAATCCGCGTCCCCTGACTGACCCGCTGCCCCTGCTGCGCGATACGCTTTGACAGATGCCCGTACAGCGTCTGATAGCCGTTCTCATGGTTGATGATGACGTAATTGCCGAACACGTTTGACCAGCCCGCCACCACGACTTTTCCGCTCATCGCCGCATAAATCGGCGTTCCCGTCGGACACGCCATGTCAACGCCCGTATGCAACGACTTGATGCCGGTGAACGGGTCGTTGCGGATGCCGAACCGCGAAGTAAGCCGCCACGCCGCCTTGATCGGGCAGGTGAACAGCTCGCCCATCGCCTTCTTGAGCGACGTCGCGTCCATTTTTGCGCCCGGAATGAACAGCTCTTGCCCCACGGTCAGCGTCATGGTCTCAATGTCGTTCGCGTCAAGAATCTCCTCCACGCTTACATGGTACGCCACCGAAATCGCGTTGATCGAATCGCCTTTTGCCACGCGGTGCACCACGCCGTCCTGATTCGGCACGCGCAGTTTCTGCCCCGAGCGCAGGGAGCGCACGTTGTCAATGTCATTCACCGCAATGAGCGTCGAGATATTTCCCAGCCCGAATTTCTTGCTGATTCCGCTGATCGTGTCGCCCGCCGCCACGGTGTAGGACGCATACGAAATCGCCTTTCCCACGCCCACGGTCGATGCCGTCAGAACCGACCCGTCGTCGGCAAGCACGTTGCCGTTCTCATCGACCGAATCGCCGCCGTGCTCCATGGCAAACCGCGCCATCGCCGTGTTCAAAAAGTCAAGCTCCTCCTGCGGGAGCGACGGAAAGACGACGGGATTCGCATGGCTCTCCGCATAGTCCGCCAGACGGAACAGTGCGGGCGGCACGAACGCGCAGATTGCGAGCGTCGGAAGCAGCCACCGGTAGAAAGACACGCGCGTGAACAGGCGCAGGTTGCACACCGCCGAAAGCCGGCTTTTCCGCACGGCAAGCACGTCCGTCTTTGCCGCATAACGCTTGGTACGGAACGACGACGGCTTGCGGGGCGAAAACGAAACGCTCGGCTTTGCAACGTGTGGCCGGGACGATTCATTGCGCGCAGCCGAAACGGCACCCACATAGCTGATAATTTCCATATTCTTTTTATCGGCAGAAAAAACGCCGCTATGAGAAGAAAGCGGGGATTTCAGGCATTGTGCAGGTACTGCTGATAGTCGCCGATGCTTTTTTGCAGCAGCTGATAAATGATTTTTGACCGCTGGAACGAAGCGGTTACCGAATCAGACGACAGCCCCGCCGCCGCAAAAATTTCATTCAGCCTGCGCTCGGTCGGAAAGACGAGTGCGGCAACGTCCTTGCATTCGGCGTGCAGAATGTCCGCGTCAATGCATTCCAGTTCGCGCAGGTACGCGCCGCAGTTGCGGCGGTCGCCCAAAGCCTGATCGGCAACGGCGATGCCCTTTGCTGCCAGCCGGGACAGCGCGTCGAATCCGGCGGCAAGCCCGTCGTACACGCGGGCAAACGCCGCCATATCGCCCGGCGCGGAACGAGCCACCGCCGAAAAAAACTGCGCGCGCGCGGCAGACTGTTCCGGCAGACGCAGCACCGTCCGCACGTCGGCCACGGAAATCGTCGGCACGGCAAGCGACCGGGCAGAAAGCGAAAACGTCCGCACCTGCGGGCAGGAACGCGCGCGCTGCTCAAACCACCAGCCGAACAGCTGCATCCGCTCGTCGGTCAGCAACGGATTGCCGTCGTAATCACGCGCCACGGTCATATTCGCCCCGAACAGCGACGCAAGCGCGCGCGTCTCCACCGGCGCAACGCGCGTCGCGACCGTACAAATGCGCTCCTCCGCCGTCGAGCCGCGGATATGCGTCTGCAAGCCGGGGTAGCCCAAATCAAGCCCCGCGACATAAATGTCCGTTGCCCCGCACAGCCGCGCAAAATCCCACGCCGTCGTCGAAACCGACCCGCCCGCGGCAAGCGCACCTTTTCCGCCCAGCCGCCGCTCAAAATATGCTCCGAGCGGAAACAGCGACGAGCACAGCACGATTTCCTTGCACGGAAAACGGAACACCGGCGGATATGCGGCAGATTCCGTGATGAGCACGGACGACGGGGACGAAAGCCCCGCAATGTGGCGGGCGGCATAATACTGCGGGTCAACAAGCACGATAAAATCCGGCTCAACGCCCGCGCGCAGGCACGCGCGCAACGCCGTGTCCGTGCATATCACGAGCAGCCGTTTTTTCAGCTCGGCAAGATACGGAAGCACGTCGGCAAGCGTCGGTCCTGCCGCAAGCACGAGCGCGCCCAACGAAGGCGGACACGTCCGCTCGTAACGCGCCACGCCGTCCAGCTCTCCCAGATAATGCAGGTTGCGGCAGCTGTTCCGCATCCACAGCGCGGAGAATTTCTCCAGCGTGTTGGTATTCACCTGCGACTTCTGTTTGGCGCGGTCGATTGCAGAAACCAGCCCGGCATAATAGTCGGCGGCATGCCGCAGATGATTGTTGTTCGCGACGATTGCCGTGTGCGCAACGCCGCCCGCGCGTTCTATGAGCGCAACCACGTCGTCCGCCGCCGCCTGCAACGCAATCACCACGTTCGACGCGGAAAACACGGGCGACCAGTCCACCTGACGCAACGCCGCAAAAAAATACGCCGCGTCCGGCTCAACGATGATAATCGTGTCGTGCGGAAACTGCCGTGCACAGACGACCGGCGCATAGCCCAGCCCGCAGGAAAAGAACGCACACGCATGCCCGCCGCCTTTTTTCACGTTCGCCACCGCCTGATCGGCCTCGCGACCCGGATCGTACTGCGAATGCCACCACCGACCGTCTTCCCGCGCGGTCATCTGACCGTTTTTTGCCGCAAGGAATTCCACCGAGGGAATGCCCGCCGGCTCTGCCGACTGCGGCGTTATGCCGTGCGCCTGCGCGAGCGCGGGAAAACGTTCGCAGAACAGCGCGATATTGTCATTCCAGATAGAGTTCAATGTTCATCTGCTCCGTGACGGGCGTTCCGGCGGGCGGATTCTGGCTCTTGACCCAGCCGTCCCCGTTGATTTTGACGTGCAAGTCGGTGCGGTACAGCAGCGGCAGCAGCTCGCGCTTGGGCAATCCCGTAAAATCGGGAATCACGTCGGTAATCTCAAGCAGCTCCGCCCCCGTAATGGTAATGCTCCCCGAATGCCGCACGCTCGCCGCGCGCCCGCGGTTCATGCCCAAATGATCGATAATCTCGTTCGCGGCTTCCTTGATGACCGGCGCGACAATCCGCCCCCCATAATTTTCGCCCTTCGCCTTTTCGATGACGATATACAGGATGATTTCGGGATTCTCGACGGGAAACACGGCGATGCAGTTGGAAAGGAAATCCGTCTTGCTGTAGCCGCCGTGCACCAAATCTGCCATCTGCGCCGTGCCCGTCTTTACGCCGATTGAAATATCGCCCAGCCTTGCGCGGGTGCCCGTACCGCTCTGCGCGACGGTTTCCATGCAGCTGAGCAGGTAGTTCGCCGTTTTGGAAGAAAGCACGGCATCCCGGTAGACAGGAACATGGCTGTACGTTTCGCTCCCGTCATGCGTCGTGACTTTTGCGATGAACGTAAGCTGCACGGGAACGCCGCCGTTCGCAATGGCCGTCGCCGCCTGCACTATCTGCAACGCGCTCACCGTAATTTCCTGCCCGATAGCGATCGTCGGCTTTGAGCGCGCCGACCACAGGCGGTCGCTCGTGTTGCGCACCGAGCCGGTCGTCTCCGCGGGCAATTCCACGCCCGTGCGCGCGCCGAATCCCAACGACCGCACGCGCGCGAGGAACGGCTCGGAGTCAATCCGCTCGCTCATCTGCGCGAGCGCGTCGTTGCACGAATACTGCAATGCCTCGCGCGCGCTCACCCAGCCGTGATAATCAAGGCAGGTGATGACAATTCGCTCGCCGCCCGGCGTTCGTTTCTCATACCGGCCGTCGCAGAGGAACAAATCCCGGTCGCTGATCGCCCCCGAATCCAAGAATTCCGCCACGGAGAACACCTTGAACACCGAGCCCGGCTCATAGCTTTCCGTCGCCGGACGATCCATGCGCTCCTCGCTCGACGAATGCGTATAATCGTTCAGGTTCACCGCCGGCAAGCTGATGTACGAGAGGATTTCGCCCGTCTTCGCCTCCGCCGCCACCAGCATGAGGCTTTCCGCCTGCGTGGTCGTCATCGCCTCGCGCGCCACTTTTTCCAGCTTGAACTGCAAATTCGCGTCAATCGTCAGGTAGACGTTCTTCCCCTGCAAGTCCGCCGGCAAAAAATCCGCCGCCACCTTGGGAGAAAGCGTGTCCTGCATGGAATACTCAATGCCCGCAAGCCCCGTGCCGGAATCGCCCATATAGCCGATGAGCTGAGAAGCGAGCGCGCCTTCGGGATAGACGCGCCCGGGAATACGGTCAAAGCGTGCGGCGGCAAAAAATCCGTTGTTCCGGCACGCCTCGTACAGCGCGTCGCACGTGTTCTGGTCGATTTTTTTCTTGATGTAGACAAAATGCGCGTTCGAGGCGTTCGCCACCGTCGCCGCCACCGCCTGTTCGTCCTCGTTCAGGATGGGCGCGACCGCCTTTGCGAACGCGGGAATATCCTTAATCGCGCTCGGTGTCACGCCAAAATGATAGAAATTCGCCGAGACGGCGAGCGCCTTTCCGTTGCGGTCAACGATTGACCCGCGCTGCACGACTGGCGGAGAAGCCATGCGCTGCGATTCCCGCACGAACGCGAGCCGGGCATACTTGACGAAAATGACGATGGAGAAGATGACCGCGCAGATGCCCAGGAAAATGAGTCGCTTCGTCCGTAAAAAATGGTTCACCTGCATAAGACTTTCCCCAACACGTTCCGTACCGGAACGAATCCGTAGGTGCGGGAGTCCACCGATTCCTCGTAATTGTCGCCCACCGCCAGGATATAGCCGTCGGGCACGGTGTCAATATCCTTGAGCTGCCGGTACTGCGCGTCCGTCAGCGGAATCTGTTTTCCACCCGCCGTAAAAGTATATACCGTATCGGACGAATATGCTAGATGGTCGCCGCCCACCGCGACGCATCTTTTCACCACGATCTTGTTGTCGTACAGATAGATGACGACATCGCCCGCCTTCGGCTCGCGCCACTGCACGAGCAACTTTTCGCCGTAGGGCGGCGCGATTCCGTATGCCAGCCGGTTCACCACGAGTGTGTCCCCGTCCTTGAGCGCGGGCAGCATCGAGGTGCCGGAGACATGCAGGATGTCCACCACAAAAAGTTTCAGGAACAGGCCGACCGCAAGCCCGATACAGATAATAAAAACCGCGTTCTTTTTGTCGTCACTCATCATCGCTTTCTTTCAGTATATACTTCAGTATATACTATTTTTCGATTTTTTTTTCACTTTTTTCTCAAGTTTCTCCGTTCCGCTCCGATAATAAATACGTAAGCCGGCAGGACAGTGCGACACGACATCCAGACGCACTGGCCGATTGCATGAGTGACCTCGTGTGCCGGTTCTCCATACTTAAAACTTGAAAGAAGTGTAAGGTCTTTCAAGTTTTTTTTTGCCCGCAGGATTTTTCACCTCTAGCCGCCGCCGTATCATGCCGATACTAGAGCGACTATGAATTCTTATCCTATCAGCGAACTCGAAGACGGCACGACATTCTCATCGCATGTTTTTCTGGACGAACAATTCCAGCTGCTCGATACGGAAGTCCCGTTCAGCGGTCCGATGAAAAAGGCACTCATCGAATGGAATTTCCGCGCGGTGCTTTCCGACGGAAAGCCGAAGCCCCCGGAAAAAAAGCCCGAAAGCAGCCCGGCAGCCTCCGACGCAAAAAAAGATATTCCGCAGGACGTGAACTATGAGACGGTAGACCTGGAAGACCTGCTCGGACTGCCCCACGTCGAAAAGGAGCAGCCCCCCGAGCCGGTGACGGACATCCCCGACCTGCCCACTGAGGACACCCCGATCGCGCTCGACGACCTTGACGACATGTTCGACAACCTGGACGCGCCGCCGGAACTCGACGGAAACACCTCGCCGCTTGCCGAAGATTCCGCGGCAGACGGCGAGGAATCAGGCGCAGAAGCCCCAACTGAAATGCCCGCGCCCGGCACGGAGGCGGACGACGAGCAACTCGCGCAGACCCGCGCCTTTTACAACAATTTCCTGAACGACATCGACGCGCTGTTCAAGCAGTACACGGTCAAAAAAACGCTCGCCGCGCAGGCGGTCGCCGAAAAAATCACCGAACTGTGCGCGTACCTCAAAGAACACCAGCAGTACGTGCTGCGCATCATGCCCACGGACGAAGCGAGCGGCAAACATTTTCTGGTCAACCACAGCATGCGCTCCACCGTGCTCGCGCTGATTATCGGCATGACGCTCCGACTGCCCGCAGACAAACTGACCGAACTGGGCACCGCCTGCCTCCTGCATGAAATCGGCCAAATCCGCCTGCCGCCACAACTCTACATGACCAAAGGACCGCTCTCCCCCGAAGAACGGGACAAAATGGCCGTGCATCCGATTCTGAGTTACAATATCCTCAAGGAAAACGACTTCTCCCTGCCCGTCCAGATTGCGGCGCTCGAGCACCACGAACGCGAAGACGGATCGGGCTACCCGCGCAAGCTCACCGGCGAACACATCACCGCGTTCGCAAAAATCATCGCCGCCGCCTGCTCGTTCGAGGCGATTACCGCGCCGCGCCATTTCAGGGAAGCGCGGACGGCTTACGAAGCCATGCTCGACATGCTCAAGGAACACGAGCCGCAGTACGACAAAATCGTGCTCAAGGCACTGGTGCACAGCCTGTCGCTCTTTCCGATCGGCGCGTTCGTCTGCCTCGCAAACGGCAAGACCGCCCAGGTCATCAAGAACACGCCGGGAAACCCGACCCATCCCGCCGTCAAGCTGACCGACGGCACGGGCGAGCACGAAACCGATGACGGCGACTACAAAATCGTGCGCGTGCTGAACGCGCAGGAAGCGGAATCACTTAAAAACGACGCGGAATAACGGTCAGTTGAAGAACGCGCGGAGCTGCTCGGCTTCTTTGAGGAACTGCTCGTCAACGACCGGCGGATTCTCGGCAAAATAGAGAATCTGCCGCAACTCTTCTTCGGTACGCGCGCCCCACACCGGCACGACGTGCTCAAACTGATGCAAATATCCGAGCGAAATCGGGATATTGGTCAGCACGCCGCCGCACAGCGGTCGCATGGCGATAAAGCCGATGTTTTTTTCGGCACATTGCGCGGCGACCGTCTCCGCCACCTCGCCGCACAGCACATTGAACGGAAACTGCAACGTCTCCCACCCCGCCTGCGAGCGCACCACGCGGTCCGCAACGTCGGGAGATTCCGTCACCACGCCAAAATGATTGATCAGCCCCGCGCGGCGCAAGTCAATCAGCTCGTCCACAAGGCCGTCTTCCCCGCCTTTTTCGGGCAGCCCCTCGTCGCGCTCCAGCTGGTATAAGTCGATGTAATCCACGCCGAGCGCGGCAAGGCTCGCGTACAAATCGCCTTTCAAATCGGCAATCGTGCGCGCCGCCGTCTTGGTCGCGACAAAAATATCCTTGCGGTACGGCTTGATTGCCGCGCCGAGCCACGCCTCGCTCTGCGGGGACGACCGGGCGACGTCAAAAAAATTCACGCCGCCGTCATACGCCTGTGCGACCAGCCGCCGCGCCGCCGTGGCATCGGCAAGCCGGTCAAGCGTCATCGCGCCGAATGCCGTGCGGCTCACGAGAAGCTGTGATGTTCCCAGCGCGATATATTCCATTGCTAGTCCCGCACGACCGGCCGGTACGCGCGGATCGCGTTCTGGATGAACGGCACCAGCTCGTCCACCTTGACGCGCTCCTGCGCCATGCTGTCACGGAAACGGACGGTCACCGTGTTGAAATCCGGGTTCGCGCTGCCGTCCTCGGCCTTTTCGGTAATCGTGTCGTAGTCCACGGTCACGCAGAACGGCGTGCCAACCTCGTCCTGGCGGCGGTAGCGTTTTCCCACCGTGCCGCTCTGGTCATAGTCGGTCACGAATTCTTCTTTGAGCGCGTGCTGGATTTCCTTTGCCCGCTCCGCAAGCCCGTCCTTTTTCATGAGCGGCAGCACGGCGACCGTAATCGGCGCGAGTTTGGGATGCAGGTGCAGCACCGTGCGGTAATCGTCCTTGCCGTCCTTGCCCACGTTCTCCTCTTCGTATGCCTCGCACAGGAACGCGAGGAAATTGCGGTTCAGCCCGGCGGACGTCTCAATGACATAGGGCGTGTAGGTCTTGTTGCCGTCGTCCTGATCGATGTACGCCATGTCCTTTCCGCTCACCTTGGTGTGCTGGCCGAGATCAAAGTCGGTGCGGTTGTGGATGCCCTCGATCTCCTCAAAGCCGATCGGGAAGTTGTACTGAATGTCGTAAGCGTCCTTGGCATAGTGCGCCAGCTTGTCGTGGTGATGCCAGGCAAGGTTTTTCTCCGCGATGCCGTATTTCAGGTAGAACTGCCAGCGGTAGGCGCGCCAGTCCTCAAAAATCGCGTCGTCCGTGCCGGGCTTGCAGAAATATTCCATTTCCATCTGCTCGAATTCGCAGGTACGGAAGATAAAATTCTTGAAGATAATCTCGTTGCGGAACGACTTGCCCACCTGCGCCACGCCGAACGGGATTTTCATGCGGTTCGACTGCACGATGTTCTTGAAGTCGGTGAAGATGCCCTGGCACGTCTCCGGGCGCAGGTAAATCAGGTGCGAATCATCGGCGACCGGTCCCTGGTGTGTCTTGAACATCAGGTTGAATTCGCGCACGGCGGTGTACTTGCGCTCCTTGCTGCCGCATGTCGGACAGTTGATGTGCGCGTCAATGAACGCCTTCATCTCCTCATGGCTCATCGTGTCCACGGGCTTTCCGGGATTCGCGTCGGGATGCGACGAGACGAAATCCTCGATCAGCTGGTCGGCGCGAAAACGGGCATTGCAGACGGTGCAGTCAATCATCGGGTCGCTGAAATGCGCCACGTGCCCGCTCGCCTCCCACGTCTTGTGGTGCTGAAAAATCGCGCTGTCAAGGCCAACCACGTCGTCGCGCAGCTGCGTCATGTAATGCCACCACGCATTCTGGATATTGCGCTTGAAGTCCACGCCCAGCGGACCGTAATCCCATGCGCCCGCCTGACCGCCGTAAATCTCGCTCGCCTGATACACAAAACCACGCCGCTTGCACAGGCTGATGATTTTGTCCAACGTACACGTATGCTCGTCGTTTGCCATAAAAATAAAATCTCCTTTCCCCGACCGGATTGCAGGGAACGCGTTTGCGACAGTGTAGCAGAAAAACCGGGGCTTGCATAGGGAGAGCCAATTCCGCTTGAAAGCGGAGGAACTTAATTTTGGGAGAGGGAACACCCTCTACTTTCGAAGCGGGGTTTTCCCTCTCCCAAGCCCTCACCCTTTCCC
>CAMWTK010000005.1 GCA_947177175.1 uncultured Treponema sp. | reverse complement strand
CAAACAGCGACACCGCAAAAACGACCGCCTGCGCCACAAGCTGAACGCGCCGCCCGTGCCGCTTTTCCAAAATCAGTTGCGTCAGCACCGAAAGCAACATTCCCCAAACGCCCGCCCAGGCAATCCGTTCCATGCGCCACTCGAATAGGTCGGTATCTGCACTGGTTGCCGAACGGAGCAGCTCATACGAGGAACAACGCAGTGCCACCGCCACCGCCGCCACAATTCCCAGAACGAACAGCGCAGGAAACCGCGTCGCCGCAGGCTTTACCGAACGCCACAATTTTGAAAAAACACCCGGTTTGTGCAAAGAAAAACGTGCCATGCGCACAGTCTACTGAAAATTCTGCGCGCGCACAAGGTTCGGTCAAAGGAACGAAATGCACGGGCAGGCAGTTGCCCTTGACAACGCGAAAGACGTTTGGTACGTTTAATAAACGAATGCATAAAAAGGAGCGACATCGCCATGCTGACGAACGTAAAAAGTCTCAAAGATTATCTTATTACGTCGTTGAAACTGCCGGAAGATTGCATAGAAGTCTATTCTGCGGACGGAACGGCGGCAAATCCGGGAAAATACTTGACGACGTTGCTCAAAGAATATGGCTTTGAAAAACCCGACGTAACCGAAGGCATAAAAATCGGTGCGACTGCAAAGGCTTCTGTCACGGAGACGATTGAGAGTGCCGCGCGGCGGTGTCATTTTCCCAAAGAATGCATCAGATTCAAAGACAAGGACGGCTCTGTTTTAGACGGACATACGCTCATTGCCACCGTGAGGGAAAAATACAACCAATAACAGACGGTGTAGCGGCATATTGAAACAAAGTGTTTCATCAGAGGAAACGCTTTGTTTCATAGGAGAAAACAGACCGTTTCATCAAGAAGAAACAGATTGTTCCCTTTGATGAAACAATCTGTTCAGCGGGAATTTATTTCATACACAAATCAGATGAAGGCGTGAGACGTATCTCTTTATTACCACGCACAATACCGTATACAGGTTTACCTTCGCTATCTGTCCATGTCGGGTCTATCCAATAAGTCGTTCCGTCCTTGCTTTGCGCCCAGAACCAAGCATGTTTTGTGGCTCTGTCGTGAGCCGTTATTGGGTTATGCGTGAATACAATGACAGGCGTATGATTTATTGTCGTTGTCGGTTGTTCTCCAGGGTTGGCAATTCTGTACGCAATAATATCATTAGGGTCGGAAAATGTGCCGACCATCCAATACTTTGCTATGCCCAGTTTGTTGTAATCACTCCACCTCTCTTTCATATCTTGATATGCAAAATCTGCGTAATCAAAACAAATTCCCTCAAAGGTTGCCAACCCTCTGTGGGCTTCGCCTTGCTTTGTATAGTATTGTTTTATGAGGCTTGTTGTGTAATAGCCGGTTGAAATTGGTTTGTAGAAGTCACCGGCGTATGCATAGTCGTATACACCTCTGCACGCGGTTTCTACGGCAAGCCACTGAAGTTCGTATGCAATGTTCGGGTCGTAATAATAGGTGCCAGTATCGGTCGTCTTTGTGGGAACAATCTGTTTGTCCGAATCCGGGATCGACGATGGGTCGATTGTCTTTTTCTTTGACGGAGGGATTATAATCGGCTCTACGGGCTTGTACGCTTCTTTTGGCATATAGGCGATTTTATAGGCAAGTTCGCCCTTATGTTGCTTCGCGGTTTTTGCGTCGATGTCAACATAGCGGTATCGGATTGGCGGCGAAATCGACAGGACATAATAGCCTTTTTCGTCCTCAAGTATGCCGTATGCGCCAAAATCTTCGTGCGCGTATGCCGCAAGTTGACCCAAATCTTCAATCGTATAATACGACAGCGGTGAAATATCGGCAGCGTCACGCCCGCCGTTCTTGTCGTATGCCTGTGCTACCGGGTACACGACGCTTCCCTCCGTGTACCATTCCGTGGCGAACCATGCGGCAGCCTCAATGGATTTGTCAAACAGATAGGCATCGGCAACTTTGCCGTCGGGGAATGTGACTTTTTCGATTTTCTGGGTGTATTCATGGAAATTGGTAGCGTGTCCATAATACCAAATCGTTTCCCGCATTGAGGTGCAGGAAAAAACCAATGCCAGCAGCGGAATTGCCATACACAATGATATGACATGCCTTACGTTTTTCTTTTTCATAACAGAACTCCTTTCCGCAAGTCTTTGATAAATACTTGCGGACTGATAGTATATCATTTCTTGTTTCAAATTGCTAGTGTAAAGTTTCCCGATAGACTTGCAAAATGCAAGTGATGACAGAAGATGGATTGCGAGAGACGCTTTCGTTGAACATAAAGAAATACCGCAAGGGAAGATTTACGCAGGAGTCGTTGGCGGAGGCGGCGGGAATTTCGGCGCAGAATGTCAACGATATAGAAGGCAAGCGGCGGTGGCCACGGGAAGCCACGTTGGTAAAAATTGCGGCAGCTTTAGGGATAGAAGTGTACCAGTTATTTGTTCCGCAGGATTTCGCCTTGCCGGTTGTTGAAGATACGCCTGAAAATGAAAAACTCCGTCATGCAATGCAAAGCCAGCTTGTCGCTGATTTCCGGAATGTTCTGAACCGAATGCTGGACAAGTGGGAAGCAAAGTAGGGCAAACAAAAAGGCGGGGCAAATCCCCGCCTGTAATGCCATGCCGTGCGGCTTTACTTCACGATGTCCGCGAGTGCCTTTTTCATGCCGTTTTTCTGAATGTCCGCCAAATGTGCCGCCACGCTTGATTCGAGTTCGGCGTATTTGGTCAGATCCTCATGCCAGAAATCCGTGTTGGCAAGCACTTTGTGCGCGATTGTCGCCGCGTCTTTGGTCTCTTTGTTGAGGTTCGCAAAGAATTCCAGTACCGGCGGCACGTCATGGTTGGCGTAAGTGCCTTCGTCACGTTTTGACTCAAGGTACTGCTTGCCTTTTTCGTCGGTCTTGATTTCCGTGCCGTTGTAAAAGGCGATGAGCGCGGCGAGCGAGAACGAAAGCAGTTTGGGTACGCGGCCGGTCTTTTCGATTGTCTGCGTGATGCTCGGCAGACAGCGCGTCCAGTATTTTGCCACGGAGTTCAGCGAGATTTCAATCAGGCGGTGCGGATTGAACGGATTCTGGAAGCGCGCCCATACGTCGTTCGCGTAGCCTTTCAAGTCTTCCTGGTCGCCGTCGATTGACGGAATGATTTCGTTGAAGATGATGTCGTGCATGAATTTGTGCGCGTCCGCGTTCGGCGTGTTGAAGCCGCTGCCCACTTTTTCCGCGCAAACGATGTCCTGCACGTAGTCGCACCCGGCAAGGAACGCCGCCAAAACGGAAGAGGTGTGCGCCCCGTTCAGAATGCGGACTTTGCGCGTGTGGTAGTAGTCCATGTTCTGCACCCACTTGACCGAAAGCCCCGCCTTGACGAGCGGCAGTTCGTCCTCATGCGGCTTTGCGGATTCAATGACCCAAAAATGGAACAGTTCGGCAGAATCGAGCAGTTTGTCCTCATAGCCGAGCGTTTCGCACAGGCATTCCGCTTGCGTCTTGCCGTTCTCTTCTTTTGCAAGGAGCGGGAAATAGCCCGGAACGATACGGTCAACCAGGCAGGAACAGACATCGCAGTCGTTGTTGAACCAGTTGATGAAGTCCGGCCCCAAATGCCAGTCGCGCGCGTGCTGCAAGATGCAGATGCGCAGATTCAGACCCGCGTCGTCGCTCAGTTCGCACGGAATGATAATCAGTCCTTTGTCGTGCGCCCCGTTGAATGCCTGAAAGCGGCGGTACAGGAACGCGGTGAGCTTGCCGGGGTATGAAGCCTGCGGCTTGTCGTTCAGCTTGACGGACGGGTCGTATACGATGCCCGCCTCGGTCGTGTTGGAGACGACGAAGCGCAGGTCGGGGTTTTCCGCGCAGGCGATGTAGTCGTCAAAATGCGTGTACGGGTTGATTGAGCGGCTGACCGAATTGATCGTGCGCGTCTCAACGGTTGGTTTGCCGTCGCGCATGCCGCGCAGCACGGTGGTGTACAGGTTGTTCTGCTCGTTCATTGCGTCAATCATGCCCTTTGCGAGCGGCTGCACGATGACGATGTTGCCGTTGAATCCTGCCTTTTCGTTGGCAATATCAATCTGCCAGTCCACGAACGCGCGCAGGAATCCGCCTTCACCAAACTGAAGCACTTTTTCGGGACGTTTTACGGTTTTTACCACGTCTTTAATCGACTTTAAAGCCATTGCTGAACCTCCGGAAGTTCATTTTGCGAGATATATCTGAGCGATTATTTTACCGTATCTTGCGCAAAAAGTCAAAAACTATCGGCGGGTTGGCAAAAATCGGTGCAATTCCGTAGAAAAAGATAAAAAAACCGTTTGGACAAAACAGACCGACTTGTAAAAATTCCGACATCGGTATAAACTATTCAATAAAGAGTGTGATATGATCGTTCGTCCCGCCAAAAAAAACGGATTCGTATTGTTCTCAGACCGCGACAGCGCGGCAAGAATGCTGTCGTTTTCCAAGGTGAATGACCGGGCGGACGATTGGTTTCGCGCTGTTTCGGCAAAAAAGGACGCGCTGCCCGCCGCGTCGTCGTTTTCCGCGCATGCCGGGCAGCTGCTTGTCATCAGCACGCTCAAAGGCGAGCTGCTCCGTGCGAACGACCGGGAAAAAATGCTGCGGGTTTTGGCGCAGTTCCTGCCGCAGATTGACATAAAATCGGCGGCAGTTTTCGTGCGGGAAAAAGCGCAGTCCGCGTTTGTCGGCGGATTTTTTGACAGCAGGAACATCGACCTCAGGTCGCTCCCGCTTTTTGATCATCGCCTGTTTCCCGAGCAATTGGGCGATTATTTCAAGAAAGGTATCTATTTTGTCAGTCCGTTTTCCTTGGGGGACGACGGATTCGGCTACGTGATTTTTGACAATGCCGATATTGACCTTGCGGTGTACCGCGACGTGGCAAAGGCAATCGGCGACGTGTTGCAGAATATCCGCCTTTTTGACACGCTGACGGCGGCGAAAAGTGCCGCAGAACGTGCCGTGCGGGAAAAAACCGAATTCTTTGCCAACAGAGGAACTGATCTTTGCGACCTGCTTACGGATTTGTCCGTAAAAATTACTCAAATAGAAGCAAACGTTGCGGCAGGCATTCTGGACGCGGATATTTTGGGCGAGCAGTTATTGTTCCTCAAGTCGCAGGTCGTGGCGCAGCTGGAAAAAACGGAGACAGTAATCGAGCTTTTCCGCGCACAGGCGGAAGATTTGCCCATGGACAAGAATTTGTTTTCCATTGCGTCCGTCCTGCCGCCCGAAATTGCTCTGTCTGCCGCCGGATTGCCGCTCCTCTTCGGCGATGTCAAGCGGATTGAAAAAGCCGTGCATATTTTTTGGGAAAAAAGCGGCGACGCTGTTTCGGTCAGCGCGGAAGCGGACGGCATACACCTTTCGTTTGATTCGGCGCATTTTGACTGGCAGCACCCGTTGCTGTTGCTTGCGGAAAAAAATATCCTTTTGCAGTACGGCTTTGTGCAGAAATCGAATTTTTCGGCAAAAATCGTGCTGCCGTATCCCAATCTTGCGGGGTTGCCGCCGCTCGCGCCCGGCGTGGCGGCAAAAAAGATATACGCGCTTGCGCCGACGGAAAAACAGTCGTTGCTGTCGCTGCCCGTTGAGCCGCTTCCTGCGGCGGTCGTGCAGGTAATGCATGACGACGAGGCGGTCATGCTCTATTGGGATTCGGACGGCATGTCCGTCGATATGGGAGTAAAACTGTATGCGTTCCGCCATGATGAGCGGCTTTCGCGCGTGCCGCTGTTGTGCTATGACGAATCGCTTGCGGGGCAGACGTTCATCATGGCATTGCGGCAAAAAGTCAGTATGCAGAAAAAGGGAACGGTTCTGTTTATCGACGCGCGGCGCACCCGCTACGGCTCCTGGGCGACCGACGAAAACGCGCTGTCCGTTTTGTCTCTGGCAGATTTTGAGGCCGTGCTTGAAGAAGTGATGCCCGCGCTCATCGTGTTTGAGAGCGTGGACGTGGAAGGAATCAAGCGCGTCCGTTCCAACCCGCGCACCGTACTCGTTCCTATTTTGGTCATTCCGTACAACGCCGTCTCCGACGAAGAAGTTGACTTTCTGTGCGATCTTCCACGGGTCATTCTGTGCAACCGCGGCGCGGTGGAATCCGAATTGTTCGGCGCGCGTATGCTTGAGATTGTGGGCGGAGACGAGCCGTTGCCGTCGCATACGGGCGCACTCATCAAAAAAGCAATCCTTTATCTGAACAAAAATGTCTCGCAACAGATCGTCCGCTGGAAATTGGCGGACACCGTGCACGTATCTGAGGATTATTTGACAAGAATTTTTCATAAAGAGCTCGGTTTGTCCTTGTGGGAATATCTAAATCGGTATAGAATATATCTAGCGGAGAGACTGTTGCTGGAGACGAACGATACGGTCTATGAAATAGCCGAGCGTATCGGCTTTCAGGACAAGGCGTATTTTTGCCGTGTGTTCAAAAAGATATACGGCATATCGCCGGGCAAAATTCGTGCAAAACAGGGCGTTTAAAAGTCGGTTTTGTCCAATAAGATGTAAGCAGTTTACAACCATTTCGTTATACTATAGAGAATGAGGTTAGATATGAACGAAACACAAACAACGGTTCTCAAGGCCCCTAAAAAGGACCTTTGGAAAGACATCAAACGGCACTTTTCGGTTTATGTGTTGCTCATTATTCCGTTAGTGTATTACACGGTTCTTAAATACGGTCCGATCGTCAACGGTCAGATTGCGTTTAAGGATTTTGCGCCGCTTGATGGTGTATGGGGAAGCAAGTGGATTGGCTTCGGCAATTTCATGGCCTTCTTCAAGTCATTCTATTTTGGTGAACTGCTCCGCAACACCATTTTGTACAGTTTGGCAAAATTGATAATCTCCGTGCCGCTGTCTGTTATTCTGGCAGTCGCCTTGTACGAATGTACGCGCAACACGTTGCGCCGCGTCGTGCAGACTATGGTGTATCTGCCGCACTTCCTTTCTTGGGTTATCATGTACGGTATTCTGCTTGCCCTGCTCGCACCGGGCGACGGTATCGTGAACGACATCATCGAGTTTATTGCGGGCAAAGAGGCGCGCTATGACTTCTTGACGCAGACCAATTCGTTCCCCGTTATCGTCGTTCTTTCGGACGCGTGGAAAGAGATGGGTTGGGCTGCCATTGTCTTTATTGCGGCGTTGATGGGCATTGACGGCACGTTGTTTGAGGCCGCCATGGTGGAAGGTGCGACGGCGGTTCAGCGCGTGTGGTACATCACCATTCCTTCAATCAAGCCGGTTATCGTTACGGTCGTTCTGCTCAAGCTGGGCACGATTTTGGATGCGGGCTTCAACCAAATGTTCATGCTGTATTCAATCCCGGTGTATTCGGTCGCGGATATTATCGATACTTGGGTGTACCGGCAAGGTTTGTTGCAGTTCCAATTCGCGCTTGCAACGGCGGTCGGTATTTTCAAGGGCGTTATCGGTTTCTTGTTGGTTCGTATTTCTAACACGGTCGTTAAGAAACTGACCGATTCGGCACTTATCTAAGGTGGAGTAAAACAATGGAAAAACCAAAGACAGTTAAATTGACAGCAGGTGACCGGACCTTTTATATACTGGTCGATGTGTTCCTGATTTTCATTTTCATCATCATCCTTATTCCTATGTGGAGTACGGTTGCGCAGTCGTTCCGCCCGAACGGGTACTTGTATTCATATTTGGAAGCAATGTTCCGCCCGTGGGATTGGAAAATTGATGCGTACAAGGCATTGCTTGGTAACGCGGGCTTTCTGACGGCGTTCTGGAACTCTCTGAAGATTTTGGTCTTCGGCGTGGTGACGGCGTTGTTCCTGACCGTTCCGCTTTCATATTGTATGTCCGTGCAGGACTTGCCGGGACGCAAGCTGCTGAACTGGTACGTGCTTATTCCGTACTTGTTCAACATCGGCTTGATTCCGACGTACTTGGTCGTTACGGGCTTGGGCTTTACCGATCACTTGGCGTCAGTCTTTATTCCGGGCGCGGTCGGCACGTACAACTGTCTGATTATGCGCGGCTTCTTTGAGGGCATTCCCGAATCATTGAAAGAGTCGGCGCGCATTGACGGTGCCGCAGAATGGTACGTATTGATTTCTATCATCCTGCCGCTGTCAAAGCCGATTTTGATGTCTATCGGCCTGTTCTACGGCGTGAACTTCTGGAATGACTTTATGCACCCGTTGCTGTACATTCAGAACTCATACTTGCAGCCCCTGCCTATCCTGTTGCGCAACATTCTGTTGGGTGCTTCAATGAGCGAAGTCGTTGAGGCGACGGCGTTCGGCGACGCGCCGGTTGAGGCAATCAAAGCGGCATCGGTCTTCCTTTCTGCCATTCCGATGATCATTGCGTACCCGTTCATTCAGAAATACTTTACCAAAGGTACGATGTTGGGCGCGGTTAAGGGTTAATGCCTTTTATTGTGTAACGATTTGGTCGGACAGTACGTTTAAGTATTGTCCGATTTAGTTGTGTAAGCGTGTCGCACGGCGCGCTTTAGAATCGAATTTCATTTGTTTTCATAACGTGAGGAGGAAAACATGAAAAACTTGCTGAAGAATTTGGCACTTGCTGCCCTTATTCTTGCGATTGCTACCCCCGCTTTTGCGGCAAAAAAGTGGAAGGTAAACAAGGACGGCACAGTTGACATTGAACTGTGGTATGGCGCGGCTGTTACCGAAGCAGGTCCGCCACCGGCTGACTGGATTGCATACAAGATTATCCGCGACAAGCTGGGCATTAACTTGATTGCAACGATGCTCCCGTCATCAGAAAATGACCAGTTGCAGAAAATCAATGCGGCTGGCGCGGCTCGCTCATTGCCGGATATTTTTATGTGTGGCGATCAGGCGTTCAAACTGTTGGTTCAGCAGAAACTCGTCGCGGAAGTGGACGATATGTATGCTATGATGCCTAACCGCACCAAATTGCTGTACGACAAGGATTCCCGCGACCATTCATCAATCAACGGCAAGTCATACGGCTTGGCTCAGCCGGGAACGATTGTCCGCAACGAAGGCGTTATCATCCGCGAAGACTGGCTCAAACGGCTTGGACTGAAAGTGCCGAAGACGACTGATGACTATGTTGAAGTGATGAAAGCGTTCACCACGCGCGACCCGGACGGAAACGGCAAGGCTGATACCTATGGCTTTGGCGCGTTCTTGGAGACAAAACCGATCAGTTTGGGCTTGGGCGTTCGCTTTGACCCGTTGTTCGGCGCGTATGGCGTTGCCGGTACTTGGAACTTGACCAGAAAGGCTGCCGGTCTGAACATCAAGAAGCCGGAATACTTTGATGCGATGACCTATGTGAAGGGAATCGTGGACGCAAAGATTATCGACCCGAACTGGCTGGCGTACAAGAAGGACGACTTCCGTGCCGCGTGGAAACAGGGCCGCTTTGGTATCTTCCGCGAGCAGAACATGGCTCTGCACGGCGAATCAAACTATACTCCGTTTGACAACAACTTCCCGAACGGCGATTTGGTCGTTATCGATCCGCCGGTTGGTCCGAAAGGTCTTTCTTCAGCAGGTGTGTATGAGCAGTCATACCGCACGTTCTGCCTTGCCGCACAGGGCGCGAACGACAAGCTGAAAGTAAACGGCAAGACGGTTACCAAGAAAGAGAAGATTGCGGATCTGCTTGAATGGATGTCTTCTGACGAGGGCTACTATCTGCTTGGGTACGGTGTTGAAGGCGTGAACTACGTCAAGGGACCGAACGGTGCGCCGACTGAAGTTGGTCTGCCCGACCCGAAGAAAGGCTGGGGAAAATCTGCTATGCAGCCGCTGACGCAGTTGCGCAACATGGTTTACTACAATGGCGACGCGGAGCTGGAGACTCGCTATGGCGCATACACGACGGCAAAATCAAAGAAAGTGCTGTCTCCGTTGAAGACGTTGCGCACTATGCAGTCAAAGCCGTGGACGGCCTGCAACGGTGTTTCAAAGCTTGACCTGCCGACTGCTGACGTTGAGCGCTTCTACAACCAGGGTATTTCAGAGTTCATGACGGGCAAACGTCAGCTGACCAAAGAAAACTGGAATGCTTGGCTTGCAGAGTTCGACAAGAACGGCGGCAAGGCTTGGGAAGATGCTTGTCTCAAGATTGCTAATGCTGAGAACTTGCTCAAATAGTCTGACCTAGCAGTCAGTTTTAAACGGCACTTGTTTTGCAAGTGCCGTTTTTGTTTGCACTGCGGTATATGTGTGCAACGGGCATGGCGTATCAGTCTAGCTACTATGATGCGTAAGTCTAACTAGAATGATGCATCATAGTAACTAGAATCACGCATCATGCTAACTAGAATGACGTGTCAGTCCGACTGGCATGACGCGATATGCCGCAATGGACAATACGCGCTATCCGCGCTATAGTACATCGTATGAAGAACACTCAGAAAAAAGAACTTGCCGTGTGCGGGCTGAATGCGGTAAAGGCGTTGGCGGCCGTGCATGGCGACAAAATCCGGCGGCTGTATTTTACCCAGGACCGCAAGTTTGACTTTGGCGAAATCTGCAAGCAGATGGCAGCGCGCAAAGCACCGTACAATATGGTGGAAGCCGGGGACTTGGAAAAACTGTGCGGCAGCGTACATCATCAGGGCGTGGTGGCGATGATGGAAGAGCCGCGTATCGTCACGCTCAACAGCGATATTACCGACGAATGGCTGCACCGCAAGGAAAGCGCGATTCTGCTTGACCGCGTGGGAAACGCGAACAATTTGGGTGCGATTGTGCGCAGCGCGGCTTTTTTTGGCTTTAAGCATATCATCATTCCGCTTGACGAGGCACAGAGCAGCATTACGACCAGTTCGTACCGGGTGGCGCAAGGCGGCATGGAATACGTGCATATCTATTGCGTGCATTCTATGGTGCGGCTGTTGCAAGCAATGAAGGGCAAAATGGTGCGCATTGGCACGGACGTTGCGGCGGATAAGCCAATCAGCGCGATCGGCTCGCTGCGCGGGGGAAAACCCGTGCTTGTCGTGCTGGGCAACGAGGAAAACGGCATTGCCAAGGACGTGCGGCAGCACTGTGATTACATGGTGACGATTCCTTATGGCGCGGGCGAACGGCAGCTGGAAAGCCTGAACGTGGCGCAAGCGTCGGCGATTATTCTGTACGAATGCAGCCGTTCGTAGCGTAAAAAAGGCAACCGCCCATAAAGCGGTTGCCTTTTTTGTCGGACGCTTGTCTGCGTGTGCGGTTTATGAGAACAGCGGCGTGGACAGGTAGTGGTCGCCGGTGTCGGGCAGGAGCACGACGATTGTCTTGCCTTCGTAGTCGGGGCGTTTTGCCAGCTGCATGGCAGCCCACAGTGCCGCGCCGGAAGAAATGCCCGCCAAGAAACCTTCGGTTCGGGCAAGCTCTTTGCCCGTCGCGAAAGCGGCTTCGTTTTCTACCGTGATGATTTCGTCAATAATCTTGGTGTTCATCGTTTCGGGGACGAAGCCTGCGCCAATGCCTTGGATTTTGTGCGGGCCGGCAATGCCTTTTGAGAGCACGGGAGAAGCCGTCGGCTCAACGGCAATCAGCTTGATGCCGGGCTTTTTTGACTTGAGGAATGCGCCCGCGCCGCTGATTGTGCCGCCCGTGCCGACTCCCGCGACGAATGCGTCAATGGTGCCGTCGGTGTCTTCCCAGATTTCCGGGCCGGTCGTCTTTTCGTGGGTTCTTGGGTTTACTTGGTTGGTGAACTGCCCGGGAATAAAACTGTGCGGCGTGGTGCGCGCAAGCTCTTCTGCCTTTTCAATCGCGCCTTTCATGCCCTTGGTTCCGTCGGTCAGCACAAGCTCCGCACCGTATGCCTTGAGCAGGTTGCGGCGTTCGATTGACATGGTTTCGGGCATGGTGAGGATGATACGCAGCCCGTAACTTGCCGCCACCGAAGCCAGGCCGATTCCCGTGTTGCCGGAAGTCGGCTCAATGATGACCGATTCTTTGGTCAGCGCGCCCGACGCAAACGCGTCGTCAATCATTGCCTTGGCAATGCGGTCCTTTACGCTTCCCGCCGGGTTGAAGTATTCCAGCTTGGCGATGATCCGCGCCTTTAGGCCTTGTTTCTCTTGCAGGTTTTTCAGTTCGAGCAGCGGTGTGCGCCCGATTAAATCCGTAATGCTTGTCGCTATGTGTGCCATATAGCCTCCTCTTAATTACCTATAGGAATGATAGGTTATGTTGCGATAAAAGTCAACTGCTTTGCCGAAAAATCGTGCTAAATCATGTAGTTAAAATATTCGCTTTCCGTGTCGCTGTGGATAAGGTCGTCAAGCGTAATGCCCGCGAGGTAGTCGGTAATTACTTTGTTCAGCCCTTGCCACAGTTTGAGCGTCGGGCAGGAATCCTTGCGCGGGCAGGTGTTGACGGGTGTCTCCAGGCACGAGACGGACGCGAGCGAGCCTTCGGTAATGCGCAGGATTTCGCCCACGCTGTATGCTTCGGGGCGTTTTGCCAGTTTGTAGCCGCCTTGCGGGCCGCGCACGCTGAGCAGCAGACCGAACTTGCTCAGAAGCGACGTGATTTGTTCAAGGTATTTAATGGAAATATTCTGCCGTGCGGACACGTCTTTGAGTGCGATATACGTGCCGTTGTCGTGCTGTGCCAAATCAATCATAAACCTGAGGGCGTAGCGTCCCCGCGTTGAAATCTTCATAATCCCTTTATTTCCTAGTACACTAGTAATATATAACGAATCAAGCAGAAAGTAAAGGGAAAAGCGGAAAAACAACGAAAGCAGGGCGGACGCTCCCGCGCGCACGGCAAACCTGTCCGCGCGGGAGTGCGTTGCCGAACGGCTAGCGGTTCATTTCGCTTTGGCGGCCTTTGTCTTTGTGGGAGGCAATCATCGCGCTGATTTCGTTGAAGTCGGAGATGAGCAGGTCGCCAAAAACGGTGTTCTTGGTGGCGCAGGTGGCGTTGCCGAATTCCATGGCCATTTTTGGGTCGCCGTATTTGAGCAGTCCGAACAGCACGCCCGCGCAGAACGCGTCGCCGCTGCCGATTCGGTCAACTACGTCGATGTTGCGGTACGGCTCTTCGGTGTAGAACGTGTTGTTGGCATGGCTGTAGACCGTTGACGTGAACGAATGGTTTTTGGGCGAGATGACTTCGCGCTCAGACGAGGCGATGTATTGGATATTGGGAAAGTCCTTGCAGAATTCGCGGTGCATGTCTTGCAACGTGCCGGTTTTTTGGAACATGCGGCGGCAGCTTTCTTCTGAAATAAAAAGAATGTCCACGAACGGCAGGACTTTTTTAATCGTCTCCCGTGCGGTCGCTTCGTCCCAGAGCGTGGCGCGATAGTTTACGTCAAAGGCGATCTGCGCGCCGTTCTGCTTGAATTTTTTTATCATTTCAATGGCAATGGTGCGCAGGTTTTCTGAGACGGCGAGCGTAATGCCCGACGTATAGAACATTTTGGTGGAAGCGTACACGCTTTCGGGCACGTCTTCCAGCTTCATCTTCCAGATTGAGGAGTGGCGGCGGTCGTACACGACTTTGGGCTTGCGCGGATACGCGCCGTTCTCATAGAAGTAAATGCCGAGCCGCGCGTCGGGGTTGTCGTCAAAGATGATAAAATCGTCGCTCACGCCGCTGAAGCGGATGCGGTTCTTGACAAAAAAGCCGATGTCGTTGTGCGGCAGCTGCGTGATGACACCCGTGCGCAGACCGAGCAGCGAGACACCCGAAGCCACGTTGAGTTCCGCGCCGCCCGCGTGTTTTTCAAACGAGTCGCAGCGGCCAATGCGTTGGTTGGTGGGCGGCGAAAGGCGGAGCATGATTTCTCCGAACGTGATTAAATCAAAATCTTTGTCTGCCATGGCATTTCCTCGTGGTATGTTGTTTCTCTTCTATTGTAATTTGGAACTATGGCATGGTCAAGTGCGATGTTCGTGCGTCATAATTTCTTTTTTATGTTCTTCTAAAAAATCCCAACCTGTGATACAATGAAATGACGCTTTGTTATGTGGAGAAAGAAATGACCGACGATATGGATTTAGACCCGACTATTGCGGAGCTGCTTGCCGAGGCGGCGGCAAATCAGCCGGAAATGCCGCAGGTTGCTTTTGACGAAAACGCGGTGGAAGATGTTACGAATATGTCCAGTGTCCCCGGCTTGTCGGATTCGCGCAACGCTTCGGCCAGAATGCCGAACGCAAAGTTGCCGTCGGAAATGGGCAGGGACGATGAGAATCCGCTTGCCAAGGTTGATTTCCGCGTTACGAGTTTTACGCCGATAGAAAAATGCTACGAAGACGAGTCAAACCATATTTTTGACGACAAGACGTATTATAAGACTGCGCTCATGGGCGAAGGCGAGGCGGCACAGCGCGTGCATAAAATCCTCTCAAAATATCTGGTCTGCCAAGATCCCAAGGACCGCACGGTGTACCGGCAGCAGATTGTGACGGCATTTTGGGAACTGGTAAAGAACATCGCGCCCAAGGCGGTCAGCAAGTCGATTCCCAATCCAAAGCGGATGCTGCTGCGTTTTGGCGTGGTGCTGCCGTCGCTTTTTACGCCGGAGCAGAAGCAGCTCTTTTCTACGGTCATTTTGGAAAACAACACGGGCGAGCCGGTGTATTATATGGACGAATGGTTCCGCGACATCGGTTCGGGGCGGCTGACGCTCTCTGCCACTGACGAGGCGCGTCCCAAAAAAGCGGCGGGCGGCGCGAATCAGCAGCAGTTGCTTTCGCTCAAAGGCAAGAACGACGGCAAGTTGCAGACGGCGGAGAATATGCTGACCGGCAAGGAAAGCGAGCGTCACGCGCTCGAGTCTGAGCTGCGCGGTCGGATAGACGCGCTGTGCAATCATTTTCCGTTGCCCAATCTTGAGCCGCATACGTCCGCGTACACGGAAGCGCAGTTAAAGCTGTTCGGCGACATTCAAGAACGGCTGCGCGCGCTGCAACGGAACAACAAAGAAATCGTCACGTATCTGCGGGAATTGGAAGAGGCAAAGACGACGGCAAATTCGCTGAACGCAAAAATGAACGAGCAGTCGATGACGATGGAAGTGAGCAATGCCGATTTGGAAGTGGAATACAACACGGTGCGCCAAATGGCAAAGATGACTATCGGGCGCAAGGGAAATCAGTTCCCCGTGTTCACGCGCGAATTCTACCATTGTATTCCCCAGCTGACCGGCTTCCGCGAGAACGTCATCAACACGCTCCATTGGATTGAATCGATTGACCCGACTGCGTTCCACCGTATTCACAAGAATACGCCGAACCGCATTGTTCCGTACGTGCTGCTGTTGCCCACCTACGGCGATTTTGGTTTCTGCTGGGAGCCGTTCGACCGCTACAACCGGGTTACGAGCCGCGGCAGGATTGTCGTGCCGATGTATCCGCGTGATTTGAAAGTGTCGCTGCTCATGGCGGTTGCCGACTTGCGCTGGCAGGTCGCCAAGGAAAAAGCGTCGTTCTACTGGATGGAAGAAGGGCTGACGGGGCAATACTATCAGTGGATAGAAGAGCAGAAGCTCAAGGGCGACCTCAAATCGTTCTTTATTGCCGATTACGTGCTGTGGATGACCAAAGAGGCGAACGGCACGCAGGTCATGGACAAAAAACTGCGCGCGATTTTCTGGCGGTTTGTGCCGTTTGCGCAGGAAAAGAAAGACGACCTGAAAAAACGCAGCATGGTCTACGCGGAATTGTATCAGCGCGACTTGAACCGTGCGATGAGCGACGGCTATTGATTCGGGCGGTGGATGATGCGGAGACAGACTATCGTGCTGCTGCTCGTGGCGGCGTGTGGCGTGGTGCTTTCCTGCGGCTCGGCAAAAGGCGCGGCGGGGGCAAAACTTAATCCCGTGTACGTGACGGACAAGGCGACGTTTCAGCTGTTGCCCACGGCACTGCGCGAAAAAGACGTTGATGCCGTGCAGCACATTACGGCAACGTTCGGCGCGCGGGCGTTTGAGTCGGACTGCCTGCTGATTGCCGACGGCGACGTACTTTCGCTGACGATGCTCAATGAATTCGGCACGACGGTGGGCGAGCTGAATTACAACAATGATTTGGTCGTGTTCAATACGGCGTTGTTTCCGTCGGCGGTCGAGGCGGAATACATTGTGGCGGATGTGCAGTTCTGCCTGTACCGCGCGGACGCGGTGCGCGCGGCACTTGAGGCGATTGGTCTGTGCCTTGAGGTTTCTGCTGCGGACGGCGGCGAGACGCGCGGCATTTTTGACGGCGACCGCGAGATCATTCATATAGAAAAATCTGCGGATACGATTGCGTATACGAATGTCTTGCGCGGGTATTCCTATCTGTTGCAGGGCGCGTTCTGATGCAAGCCTATCTTTCGCGCCCGGCGGTGCTGTGCAGTGCGGGCAGTGGCGCGGCGGCATTTTTTGACGCGCTTGTGGCGGGCGACCGCTCCGGCTTGGTGCGCGTTTCGTGCGGCACGGACGGCGACGGAAACGAACGTTCCTTTGGGGCGGGGCAGATTGCCCAAGGCGTGTTGCGTCCGACCGGCGACAAGTACGACATGCGCGTCTTGCAGATTTTGGACGGCGCGCTCGCGCAGCTTGCCCCGGTCGTGTCGGCTGCCATGGCGCGGTACGGCGCGGACAGGATCGGCGTGTGCGTGGGGCAGTGCGACAACGGCTCGGCGCGTTCGTTTGAAGGACACCGCGCACTGTGGACGGACGGCGCGTTTCCGGCGGGCTACGCTCTTGCCGTGCAGGGCGCGGATTATCCGGCGGCATTCGCGGCGCGGAAATTCGGCGTGACGGGCGTTTCGCTCAGTTTTGCCACGGCGTGTTCGTCAAGCGCGACGGCACTCGTTACGGCGCGGCAGCTGATTCGTGCGGGCGTGTGCGACGCGGTGATTGCCGGTGGCGTTGACATCGCTTCTCCCACGACGTTGCTCGGCTTTGATAGTCTTGAGGCAATCAGCCCGGAAAAGACAAATCCCTTTAGCGCGAACCGTGCGGGCATTACGTTGGGCGAAGGCGCGGCGTTTTTTGTGGTGAGCAAGGACGATTTGGACGATACGGACATCGTGCTTGCCGGTGCGGGCGAAAGTTCCGATGCCAGCCACATGACCGCGCCCCTTGCGGACGGCAGCGGTGCGGCGCAGGCAATGCGGGCGGCTTTGGACGACGCGGGCATTGCGGCGGACGACATCGATTATGTGAACCTGCACGGCACGGGTACAAAACTGAACGACAGCATGGAAGCAAAGACCGTGGATGCCGTGTTCGCGTCCCGTGCCGTCCCGGTCAGTTCCACCAAGGCGATAACGGGACACACGCTCGGCGCGGCGGGCGCGTTGGAGCTTGCGGCGTGTTTTCTGGCGATTCAGCGGCAGCGGCTGCCCGTGCATGTGTGGGACGGCGTGTTTGCCGACGATTTCCCGCGCCTCAATTTTGTTGCCGACACGCGGCCGCAACGGCATATCGCCTGCTGCATGAGCAACAGTTTTGCGTTCGGCGGCTGCAACGTGAGCTTGATTATCAAACGCCACGGCAAGGGAAACGAATAATGGGCAGAGTGATTGAAAAAGACGAGCTGATAACGCTTGTGCCGCACAAGGGCAAGATGTTTTTGATCGACCGCATTACCGATTACGATTCGGCGGCATGGAACATTGCTTCTGAGACGGTCGTGCGCGAATCCTGCCTGTTCTACGACAAGGCGGCTTCCGGCATACCGAATTATGTGCTGTTCGAGTTTATTGCGCAGACGATTTCCGCGCTGACGGGCATTGTGGTGCGCGAGCATAATCTGCCCGTGCGCATGGGATTTATCTTGAGCGTGTCCTCGCTCACGTTTTCCGTACCGATTGTCAGGGCGGGGCAGGTCGTGAGCATCCGCGCGGAGCGGACGGGCGAAGCGGGCAACGTGTATACCTTTGTGGCAGATGTCAGCGTGGACGGTGCGGCAATCGGCAGCGGAAAGCTCACGGTGCTTGAAGTAAGGGAGGAGCAATAATCGCTATGGAAAACGGCGGACAGAACGGAAAGAAAGTGCTGGTCACGGGTGCTTCGGGCGGAATCGGGCGGGCGATTGCGCTTGCGGCGGCGCAGGCGGGCTACGAGGTGGTGGCGCATTATAACCGTGGCAAAGCAAGCGTTGACGCATTGGTCGCGGAGATTACGGCGGCGGGCGGCTTGGCCACGGCAATACAGTTTGATGTGGGCGACCGTGCCGACTGCGCCGCAAAACTTGAGGCATGGAGCGAAGCGAACGGCGCGTTTTGGGGCATTGTCTGCAACGCGGGCATCTGCGCCGACAACGCGTTTCCCGCGCTCACCGACGACAACTGGGATCGCGTCATTCACACGAATTTGGACGGATTCTATAATGTACTCAAGCCGCTTGTCATGCCGCTGTGCCGCAAAAAACGCGGACGGATTATCACGATTTCGAGCGTGAGCGGCGTGATGGGCAATCGGGGGCAGGTCAATTACAGCGCGAGCAAGGCGGGAGTCATCGGCGCGACAAAGGCACTCGCCGTGGAGCTTGCCAGCCGGAAAATCACCGTGAACTGCATTGCGCCCGGAATTATCGAAACCGAGATGATCAAGGACGCGCCCACGGAGCATATCCTGCCGACCATTCCCATGGGTCGTGCGGGAAAGCCCGAAGAGGTCGCCGCGCTCGCGGTCTTTCTGCTCAGCGAAGCGGCGGGCTATATTACGCGGCAAGTCATCGGCGTGAACGGTGGCATAATCTAGTGCGATTTGCTATACTACGCGTGGAGGCAAAAGATGATGTCGAACAAAAACAGGAATATTGCGATTACAGGGGCGTTCAGCGCGCTGATTATCGTTATGATGCTGACGGGCTTGGGCTATATCCGCATTAACCCGCAGGTTGCGTACACGATTCTGCAAGTGCCGGTCATTCTGGCGACGATTTTGGGCGGGCTTGTTCCGGGGTTGCTGACGGGCTTTGTGTTCGGGCTGTCGAGCCTGATAAAATCTGCGGTCATGCCGCTTTCGCTGCTCGACCCGTATTTTTTGAATCCGCTGTGTTCAATCGTTCCGCGCCTGATAATTCCCGTTGTCACGTGGCTTGTCTTTACGGGGCTGAAAAAGATTCCGCACGTTCCGCAGATTGTGGCGGGCATTCTTGCAGCGGTGGTTGGCTCGCTGACCAACACGATTTGCGTGTTCGCGTCGCTCTGTCTGGTTTATTTTGGCGAGATTGCGCCGATTGTGGAGAATGCCGTCGCGCAGTTCCCGTCGCTCGCGAATGTGGCGTACATTGCCATTCTGCTGATGTTCGCGCCGGCGGCGTTGGTCGAGGGCGGTATCAGCGGGGTCATTACGGGGCTGGTGCTGACGGCACTCGGCGCGGCAAAACACGGAAAGGCAAAGCTGAACGCAGAAACTGACGGGGAATAACACGTGAAAATCGTTATCATTGGCGCGGGATTTACGGGCGTTCAGCTGGCAAAACGGCTGATTGACGGAAAAAACGACGTGGTGCTTATCGATAACGACGAAGAAGTCGTGCGGCATGCGTCCAACCGGCTTGACTGCGACGTTATTCAGGCGGACGGCAACAATCTGACCACGCTTGAAGAAGCCGGGCTTGCAAAGGCGGACGCATTGGTCTGCGTGACGAGCAGCGACGAAGTGAACATGATTACGTGTTCGCTCGTGGATTCGGTCTATCCGAAGCTGCTCAAAATTGCGCGCGTGCGGAATTACGCGTATTATGTGAACACGGCGGATGCCACGCGCAAACATGCGGGCGCGTTCGGCGAAAATCATCGCCCGCTGTACGGCATTGACGTTATGATTCACCCCGACGTTGAGGCGGCGGACGCAATCGTCAATGCGGTGGAGCATGGCGCGCTCACGGACGTTATTCCGTTCGGGGACGATTACGAGCTGGTGCGCATTCCGGTGGAGGCGGGAAGTCCCGTAGACGGGCAGGTCTTGCAGAATCTCCGCACGCTCACGCAAAAGCCCATTTTGGTCGCCTACATTGAAAGCGCGGACGAAACGTCGCTTCCGAGCGGCTCGACGGTCATCAAGGCGGACGATTATTTGGGTATTCTGGCAAAAAAATCCGACGTGCCCGAATTCTTGCGGCTGTGCGGCTCAAAAATGCAGAAGCTGAACAAAATCGCGCTCATCGGGGCAAACAGAATCGGCACGATTGTGGCGGAGCGGCTGATTCAGCGCAAAAAAAGTCTGTTTGCCCGGCTGTTCGGCTTGCAGAAAAAAATGACGCAGGATTTTGTCATTATTGACAGCGACGAGTCGTTGGCAAAGCAGACGGCGGAGCGATTTCCCGATGTCAAGGTGTTCCGGGCGGACGCGACCGACGAGGCGTTTTTGCAGGAAGAAGGCATCGATTCGTTCGACCTGTCCATTTGCGTGACTCCGAATTACGAAATGAATATCGTCATGGCGGCATTCATCAAGTCGTTGGGCGTGAAGAACGGGATTTGCCTTGTTTCGTCGTCGGCATTTGCGGACATTGCGTACAAGCTGGACATCGGCGTTGCCGTGCCGTTGCGCGACACGGTGGTTGACAGCATTATGAGCCATCTGCGCGGATCAAGCGTTACGGGCATTCACACGGTGAGCGACGGCACGCTGGAAATCCTGGAAATCACGGTCACTGAAAAATCGCAGGTGAACGGGGAAATGCTCAAGGACATTGCGGAAAACGGCAAATTCATCATGCTGATGGTGCAGCGCGGCGCGAGTACGGCGTACACGATTCCCACAGGAAACACGACGTTTTCCACGGGCGACAATTTGGTGCTGATTGCCATGAGCGACGAAAGCCAGCGAATCCTTGAGAAATTCGGGGCGGAAGGATAAGCGGATGAGCGTGGTGACGTTTCTGAGGATTATCTTCATTATTCTTTCGATAATCGGCGTTTCGTTCGTCTTTCCGATTGGCACGGCGATTGCGTGTGGCGAATTTGCCGTGCTGCCGTCGTTCGTCATTCCCATGCTGATTTCGTTCGTGCTTGGCTCGGCGGCGATTTTTGTCAGGAACGAAAAGCGGAAATTCACGATTTCTACGCGCGGCGTGTTCGTCATCGTGTCGTGCGCCTGGATTGCCATCAGTTTTTTCGGCACGATTCCGTTGGCGGCGAGCGGGTATATTCCCAATTTTACCAACGCGTTTTTTGAGAGCGTCAGCGGATTTTCCACGACGGGCGCGTCGGTTATCGTTGATTTGGACGTGCTTCCCCGCAGCCTGAATTTGTGGCGGTGCGAAATGCACTGGCTCGGCGGCATGGGCGTGATTGCGCTGACGGTCGCGCTGTTGCCGCTGCTCGGCGTGGGCGGATTTCGGCTGATCAAGGCGGAGACGACGGGCGTGGACAAGGGCAAAATCACGCCGAAAATCACGACCACGGCAAAAACGCTGTGGATTTTGTACGTCAGCCTGACGGCGGCGCAGACGATTCTGCTGTGTATTGCCGGCATGGATTTTGTGTCCGCGCTTTCGTATTCGTTCTCCACGCTGGGGACGGGCGGCTATTCTGTGACCAATGCGGGGTTCGAGGGCTATTCTGAGGCGGTCGAAATTATCTGCACGATTTTTATGATACTGGGCGGCATCAATTTCAGCCTGTATTTTTATGCAATTACGGGAAAATGGAGCGAGGTGCGCAAGAACAGCGAGCTGAAAGCCTACGCGGGCATTCTGTTTGTCGCGATGTTCGGCGTGACGCTCATTCTCATTCCGTATTATCATTCGGTCGTGCAGGCGTTGCGGTTTGCGACGTTCCATGTGGCTTCTATTATGACCACGACGGGATTTGCCACGGCGGATTACACGTTGTGGCCGCAGCCGGCGCAGTTTATTCTGTTCGTGCTGTTTTTTGTCGGCGGGTCGGCGGGATCAACGGCGGGCGGATTTAAGGTCGTCCGTTGGCTTGTCCTTGCAAAGCAGGCGCGCAACGAGATTTTGCGCATGCTGCATCCGCACGGCATTTTTACTGTCCGCCTGAATGGTATGCCCGGTAGGAAAGATTTGGTGTTTAGCGTTTCGGCGTTCTTGTTCGTGTATCTTTCTTTGGTCGTCGTTACCACGTTTTTCGGCACGATTGCGGGCTTGGATATGGGCACGGCAATGACGACGGCTTTTTCCATGGTGTCCAACGTCGGCCCTGCGTTCGGTCGGCTCGGTCCGATGAACGACTACCACATGCTCCCGGTCGCGCTCAAATGGTGGTATTGTTTTGCCATGATTGCGGGTCGTCTGGAACTGTACGATCTGATTATTTTCTTTATTCCCGATTACTGGAAAAAATGACGCTAAATCGCCCGAAATATATAGCATATTCCCGCACGTTTATGCTAAAATAGACGATATGGCAAAAATACAGGTTCTGCCCGGAAAACCGCTGAAACCGGGCATTCACGTGACCAAAGAAGGCGTGAATTTTTCGATTTTTAGCAGGCACGCGACGGCTGTTTTTTTGGAGCTGTTTCATAACGCAAACGATGCCGCGCCTTTTATGACGGTGGCGTTGGAGCCTGAGACAAACCGCATTGGCGACATCTGGTTTTGTTTTGTGGCGGGGCTGAAGCCCGGCGATTTGTATCTGTACCGCGTGGACGGGCCGTTTGCCCCGGAGAAAGGGCATCGTTTCAACAAAAAATTTTATCTGTTTGATCCGCGCGCACGGGCGTTTACGGAAGGCTCTGTTTTTAAGAATATGGCGTTCGGGCAGGTGTGTCCGCTGGAAAAAATGCCCAAGTGCGTCATCGTGGACAGCGACGATTATGACTGGGAAGGCGACCGCCCGCTCGGCATTCCGCTTGAGGATTCGATTATTTACGAGGCGCACCTCAAAGGCTTTACGGCGGCAAAGTCGTCCAAGGTCAAGTATGGCGGCACGTACCGCGGTCTGATAGAGAAGATTCCGTATCTTAAGTCGCTGGGCATTACGGCAGTGGAACTGCTTCCCGTCCAAGAATTCGACGAATATGAAAATGCGAACGTCAATCCGCGCACGGGCGAGCGCATGGTCAATTACTGGGGCTACAGCACGATCGGGTTTTTTGCGCCGAAAGTGCATTATGCCGTTGACCGAACGCCCGGCGCAGTCGTCAACGAATTCAAGGACATGGTAAAGGCACTGCACAAGGCGGGAGTCGAAGTCATTTTGGACATCGTGTTTAATCATACGGCGGAAGGAAACGAGCACGGCGTTACGCTCAATTTCCGTGGCTTTGACAATGCGATATTTTACGCGCTCGTTCCCGATAACAAGCAGTATTATCTCAATTATTCCGGCTGCGGGAACACGATTAACTGCAATCACCCGATAAATCAGGAATTTATCATGGATTGCCTGCGCTATTGGGTGGTGGATATGCACGTGGACGGATTCCGCTTTGATTTGGCGTCGGTGCTGTGCCGCGCCGAGGACGGCTCAATCATCAAGTATCCGCCGCTTACCGACCGCATTGCGGAAGACCCGCTGTTGCGCGGCGCAAAAATCATTGCCGAACCGTGGGATTGCGGCGGCGCGTATTTTGTCGGCTCGTTTCCCGGCAGCCGCTGGTCGGAATGGAACGACCGTTACCGCGACGGTATCCGCCGCTTTATCCGGGGCGATGAATTTACGTCTGCTGAGGCGGCAACTCGTATTTCCGGCTCGAATGATTTGTACGCGCATTCGCACCGCGGGCCGCAGCATTCGATCAATTATATCGTCAGTCACGACGGCTTTACGCTCAACGATTTGGTTACCTACAACGGCAAGCACAACGAAGAGAACGGCGAGAACAACCGCGACGGCAACGACAACAATTTGAGTTATAATCACGGTTTTGAAGGGCCGACGGCGAATCCCAAAATCGAACGCTTGCGCCAGCAGCAGATAAAGAATTTTTTTGTCTGTCTCATGCTGTCGCAGGGTACGCCGATGATGGTCGCCGGGGACGAGGTGAATCGGACGCAGGGCGGCAACAACAATGCCTATTGTCAGGACAACGAAATTTCATGGTTTGACTGGGACGACGTGAAGAAAAACGCGGAAATGCTCACGTTCGCGCAGCGTCTGATTGCTCTGCGCAAAAATCATCCCGTGTTCCACCGCACGTCGTATTTTGGCGGCGCACATACGGCAACGCCGACGAGCCAGCCCGATATTTCATGGCACGATTACGACGGCAAAGTCCCTGACTGGGAAAAAATGAACCGCTTTTTGGCGTTGCGTTTGGGCGGCAACGTCGGGCAGGAAAAGGCGGACAGCGATTTTTACCTCGCATTCAATACGGATATTCACGACAAGACGCTGGTCATTCCGCCGCCGTCATCGGGGAGAAAATGGTATCGCTCGGTCGATACTTCAATCGCCGGGGAAAGTGCGGCACTCGCCGCCGGTACGGAAGAAATCCTGGATTTGCAGGAAAAATACGTGCTTCCGGCAAACAGCGTCTTGGTGCTAATATCAAAATAACATGAACGGAAAACAGACCGCTTTATACGGAGGATTATATGATATTTGATGCAGAAAAATTTCGGGCAAATTTGGCTGCCCGTCTTCGCAGGCAGTATGGAAAGGACATTTCTCAGGCGAACACGCACGATTTGTTCGATGCCGTGAGCGCGTCCATGCTTGAATTTATCATGCCCGCTTGGATGGCAACGCGCCGCGAGTACGAGAAAAAGCCGGTCAAGCAGTGTTACTATCTTTCTGCGGAATTCTTGATGGGGCGCGCGCTCGGCAACAACCTCATCAATATGCAGGTTAAGGACGAAGTGAAAAAAGTCCTTGACGGTATGGGCATCAATTTCAATCAGATTGAGGACGAAGAGCCGGACGCGGGGCTGGGTAACGGCGGCCTTGGTCGGCTTGCGGCGTGTTTTTTGGATTCGCTCGCCACGCTGGACTATCCCGGACACGGCTACGGCATTCGCTATCAGTACGGCATGTTCGAGCAGCACATTGAGAACGGCTATCAGGTGGAATATCCCGACAACTGGCTCAAACACCGCGATCCGTGGGAAATCAAGCGGTCGGACTTGGCGGTGACGGTGCGTTTCGGCGGGGAAATCAAGTACGGCAAGACTCCCGACGGGCAGGATCGCTTCTACTTGGAGAATGCGGAAGAAGTGACGGCGACTCCCTACGACATGCCGATTGTCGGCTTTGACACCAATACGGTGAACACGCTGCGCATGTGGCAGGCCTCAAGCCCCGACGGATTCGACTTGCAGCTCTTCAACGACATGCATTACAGCCGCGCGGTGGAAAAGCAGAATTCTGCGGAGAATATCAGCCGCGTACTTTACCCGAACGACAACGGTCCGCAGGGAAAAGCCTTGCGCCTCAAGCAGCAGTATTTCTTTACGTCCGCGTCGTTGCAGGATTTGGTGCATCATTTTGTGTCGAACTATGGCACGGATTTCCGCAAATTCCCCGATCTGCACGTGATTCAGCTGAACGACACGCACCCGGTCGTCGCGATTCCTGAGCTGATGCGCATTCTGATGGACGAATACGGCGTGGGCTGGAACGATGCCTGGGCAATCGTGACCAAAACGTTCGCCTATACCAATCACACCATTCTTGCCGAAGCGTTGGAGAAATGGGACATCGCGATTTTCCAGGGACTGCTGCCGCGTATCTATCAGATTGTGGAAGAAATCAACCGTCGCTTCCTGATTGAGCTGCGCGCGAAATTCCCGAACGACTATCAGCGGCACAACGATATGTCAATCATCCATGACAGCAAAGTCTACATGGCATGGCTGGCAATCCACGCGGGATTCAGTGTGAACGGCGTGGCGAAACTGCACACCGAACTGCTCAAGACGCAAGAACTCAAAGACTGGGCGGAACTCTATCCGAACAAATTCAACAACAAGACGAACGGCATTACGCAGCGCCGCTGGCTGCTGTGCGCGAACCCGGAACTTTCGGACTTTATCACCAAGCGGATCGGGCACGGATGGGAAAAAGACCTGTCCAAGCTCAAGAAACTGGAAAAATTCGCGGACGATGACGCTTCGCTCACCGAGCTGATGGAAATCAAGCTGCGCAACAAGCAGGCGTTGGCGGAATTCCTGAAGCACAAGCAGAACGCGCTCATCGATTCGGAAAGCATTTTTGACGTACAGGTAAAACGTCTGCACGAATACAAACGGCAGTTGCTGAACGTGCTGCACATCATGTATCTGTACAACCGCATTATCGAAGATCCGAATTTCAATCCGCCGAGCCGCACGTTCATCTTTGGCGCAAAAGCGGCTTCCGGCTACCGCCGTGCAAAGGCGATTATCAAGCTGATTAACACCGTCGCGGAGCGTATCAACAACGACCGCCGCGTCCGGGGCAAGTTGCACGTCGTCTTTATCGAAAACTACCGCGTTTCCGTGGCGGAAAAAATCTTCCCGGCGGCAGATGTCTCCGAGCAGATTTCTACGGCAGGCAAGGAAGCGTCCGGCACGTCGAACATGAAATTCATGGTGAACGGCGCGCTCACGCTGGGCACCATGGACGGCGCGAACATCGAAATTGTGCGCGACGCGGGCGAAGAAAATGCGTTCGTGTTCGGCCTGACCACGGAAGAAATCCAGAAAATGGAGGCGGAGCACAGCTACAATCCGCAGCAGTATTTGGAGCGCAATCCCGCGCTGAACAAGGTCGTGGAGCAGCTGGTGGACGGCACGTATGACCCCAGCCACCAGATTTTCAAGGAACTGCACGATTCGTTGGTCTACGGCGTGGAGGGGCAGCGTCCCGATGTGTACTACGTCCTTGCGGACTTTGCTTCTTACGTGGAGGCGCAGGAGCGCGTGGCAGCCGCTTATGCCGACAAAAAGGCGTGGGCAAAGAAGGCGTTGCTGAACATCGCCAACAGCGGCAACTTCTCCAGCGACCGCACGATAGAAGACTACGTGAAGGACATTTGGCACTTGAAGCGCGTCACCGTGGACGACAAAGAGCTGAAAACGAATGCGTAAAAAGAAAGACCTTGGGTAAAACCAAGGTCTTTCTTTTGGAAAGCAAAATGTTTCGGTAAACGCTTATTTTTCCAGCACGTAGGCGGAAATCATGCGACCAATTTTTTTAATATCGACGGTTCCTTTGAATTCAAATTTTGCCGTGAATATATTGGAAAAGACGATGAACAATTCGCCGTCGTCCGGGAGCGAGTCGCTGACTTCGGGTGTCTGAATAGAAAAATACTGGATTCTTGCATACGGCAACGTAGAAAATGATTTTCGGTGTGCCGCAATTCCCTGCTCGTCAAAGGCGATAATGCGCTTGTTGGTAAAAACCATCTGTTCGGTCGCCGTCTGGAACGCCATTGCCACTTCTTCGCCGTCAATGAGCAGCCCCGCCACATTGTCTTTTGCCGCGTCAATGTCCGCCGGCTTCAAAGTCCACACCGAATTCTGACTAAAATTCACTGCCATACTTTTTCCTCCATGATATAATCTACCCATTATCTTATTCCTACGCGCTGTTTGTCAATACGTTTGCGCGGACGAAAACGATGTTTTTTATGCAATGACATTCCTTAATCCGGGAACGATGGTGCGGTATGCCGTCTCATGTTATGAAATTTTCTCTGTATAGGCACTACATGAGTTCATTTATACGCACTACAGGACTTTGTTTTGTGTCACTACACGAGTTCGTGTATAGGCACTACAGGTGTTCGTTTATACGCACTACAGGAGTTTGTTTTATGTCACTACACGACTTCGTGTATAGGCACTACAGGAGTCTGTGTATACGCACTACACGAGTTTGTTTTATGGCATGAAATTTTTTGTTGTTGGTTCGTGCCGTGCGCCGTGCTTGACGTGTGCCTTGCTGGGCGGATATACTGGCTTTGCATTGCGCAAGGAGAATTTGGTATGAGAGATGCGGGCGTGACGATCGGGAAAATGATTGACAAGTGCAAGAACTGCTTTTTGGGCTACCTTGATGCGGACGGATTTCCCGCAGTCCGGGCGATGCTCAAGCCGCGCGAGCGTGTCGGAATCCGCGAGATTTGGTTTTCCACGAACACGTCGTCGAACAAGGTCAAACGCTTCCGCGAAAACCCGAACGGCTGCGTGTATTTTGTGGACACGCGCTTTTTTCGCGGGGTCTGCCTGTCGGGGACGGTTGAGGTCGTCGAGACTGCCGAGGCAAAGGAGCGTCTGTGGCGGATGGGCGACTCGCTCTATTACAAAGGCGGCGTGACGGACGAGGATTACTGCGTCCTCAAATTCACGGCGAAAAAAGGGCGGTATTATAGTTCTTTCAAGTCCGAGGATTTTGCGATTCCGCAGGACGACTGATTTTCCGCGCGATTGACGCACTGACTTTTTCCCCGTCCATTGCGCTGCTGACGATACCGCCGGCATAGCCGCCGCCTTCTCCCGCAGGATACAGTCCTTTGAGCGCGACGCATTCGAGCGTGTCTTTGTCGCGGACAATGCGCACCGGCGTACTCGTGCGTGTTTCAATGGCGACGAGCAGCGCGTCGCCACAAATAAAGCCGCGCATTCGTTTGTTGAATTCTGTGCATGCGTCGGCAAGCCGTGCGGCAATATGCGCGGGAAGCCATTTGTCCAAGCGGCTGGGAACGACCCCCGGCGTGTAACTGGTGCGCGGCAAATCCGCAGAATCTTTGTGTGCCAGAAAATCGGTGAGCCGTTGCGCGGGTGCTTGCTGTCCGTTTCCGTGGCGGGCGGTTTCTGCTTCCAATTGTGTGCGCCAGTACAAGCCCGCAAGGGCGGGAACGCCGTCCTGCGCCGCGCGCGTCCTGCATTCGGCGGGAATATCTTCGGGGCGCACTTCCACCACAATGGCACTGTTGCTCCAGCGGCTGTTGCGCGCCGCGCTTGACATGCCGTTGATGACAATTTGGTGGGACGCGGTGCTGCTCGGCACGATGAATCCGCCGGGACACATGCAAAAACTGTATACGCCGCGCCCGTCCACTTGCGCCGTCAGCCGATATTCTGCCGCCTGCGCCGTCGTTTTTCCGTGGAATTGTATGGAATCAATCAGCTCGCGCGGGTGTTCCACGCGCACTCCGACGGCAAACGTTTTTTCCGCAAGGGCAGTCGGCGCGGTACGGGCGAGCAGTTCGTAGATGTCGTTTGCGGAATGCCCTGCCGCAAGCACGACGGTATCCGCATGGATTGTCTGTTCCGCGCCGGTTTTTGTGCCGCGCACTTTTACGCCTGTCACGCGCGCGCCGTCCGTCTCAAAGCCGACGCATTTGGTGTCGAACAGGAATTCGCCGCCACACGCGATGATTTTTTGGCGCATTGCATTGATGATATGCGGCAGTTTGTCCGTGCCGATGTGCGGGTGCGCGTCAGTAAGAATGGCAGGGTTTGCGCCGAATGCGGCAAAAATGCGCAGGATACGCCCGATGTCGCCGCGCTTATTGCTGCGCGTATACAATTTTCCGTCGCTGAACGTTCCTGCGCCGCCTTCGCCAAAGCAATAATTGCTGTCCGCGTCCACAATGCCGCGCGTACTGATTGCGGCGATGTCCTTTTTGCGTTCGGTCGTCACGGAGCCGCGCTCGATGATAATCGGCTTGATGCCGTCCTCAAGCAATCTGAGTGCGCCGAACAAGCCCGCCGGTCCTGCGCCCACAATGGCGACGCAGGTCGTGTTGTCCGCCGTTTTCCATACGGGCAACGCGGCGGCTTCGGTTTTTGGTGTTTCGCCGATGTATACGTCGTAGCGCATCACCAGTTTTATGCGGCCGTGCCGCGCGTCGATCGATTTTTTGACGAATACGGGCGTTACTTCGCTTGCGGAGCGGAACGGAATTCCTTTTTCTGCGAGCGCGAGCAAAATCTTGTCCTTGATGAACGCCGGTTTTTGCTCGTCCTCGCTCCGAATCGTAATGCTGACTTGGGTGACCACGCGCCGCTCACACCTTGAACAAGTCGATTTGCGAGCCGATTTGTTCGATTGTCTGCCCCATTGACTCCGAAATGTCGCCCAACGTGTTGCCGTTGTCCTTAATCTGCTGCGCGCTTTCCGACATTTCGGTCACGCTGACTTTAATGACATCGGTCGCGCTTTGCAGCAGCTTCACTTCGTCCAGAATCGCCTTGTTTCCTTCGCTCATTTTTACCGACGACGAGCGGACTTGCGACGTGCTGTCGTTCATCATGCGCAGGGTGTCGGTAATCTGCTTGCTGCCTTCCTCGCTTTCAAGCATGGCGGCGCGAATCTGCCGCACCAGTTCGTCGGTTTTTTGGATATTCTCTTTTACGTCGGCAAACGCATTTTTTGCGTCGGAGCTGGCGACGACCATGCCTTCGACCAGTTCGGTAATGCTCTTCAGTTCATCGCCGATTGACTTTGATTCTATCGCCGACGTTTCGGCAAGTTTGCGCACTTCGTCGGCAACCACGCCAAATCCCGCGCCCGCTGCTCCCGCATGCGCCGCCTCAATCGCCGCATTCATAGAAAGCAAGTTTGTCTGCGACGCGATTTTTGCAATCGCCCGGTTTGCCGCAAAAAGCATTTTGCTCTGCTCTTGGATCAGCACGATTTGGTTGTTCACCACTTCCTGCTTGGCAACACCGTTTTCCGCCGCGTTTTCCAGCTGCGTGAACGAATCCGCCATCGTTTCGGTGTTGCGGGCGACGGTCGCGATGTTTGCGAGCATTTCTTCCACCGCGTTGCTCGCTTCGGTTACGCCGGTCGTCTGCCCTTCAATCAGCTGATTCAGGTTTTCGATGTTCTTTGCAATCTGCGTCACTACGTCTGCCGTCTGCTGGACGCTCTTGCTTTGGCTGTCAACTTTTTCGGTAACGCCGTCAATGTGCCGCAAAATCTGATTGATTGATCCCGCCGTCTCAAGCGCGGTGTGCTGCATGCTGCCGTCGATGTCCGTCAGGTTCTCTTTGGATTCCTTTACGCCGCTGATAATCATGCGCAGGTTTTCCGTAAATCGGTTGAATCCCTGCACCACGTCGCCGATTTCGTCCTTTGCGGTCACGTTGATTTTTTTGGTCAAATCCGCGTCGCCGCTCGCGATTTCTTTGATTGACGCTTTCAGCCCCACGAGCGGACGCAACAGAATGCGCAGGTACATGGCGGTAAAAAGCAGCACCAAAATGCCGATGACAATCGTACAGAACGCAATCGTAAATCCGCTCCGCCGCGTGCCCGCAAGGATTTCTGAGTTGGGCACGGAAATTCCCAGCGACCATCGGGTTCCGTTAATCGGCGTGTAGAAAATATAGTTCGTCGTCTTGTCGTTCCGATTCTTGATGATGCCGTTTCCTTCTTTGCCGAAAATCATGTTGTCCGCAATATCGCGGTAGCCTTCCAGTCCGCTTGCGGCATCGCCCATTTCATAATAATTCTTGCCCGTCTCGCTGTAATCGCCGCTGTGCGCAATAATCATGCCGCTGCCGTCAAGCGCGAATACATAGCCGTCTCCCGAAATTTTGGTGCGGGCGATTTCGTTTTTGATGATTGACAGGGGAATTGCGCCCAAGAAAATGCCGTACACATTGCCGTTTGCGTTTACTGCAGACACTGCCACGTTCACGACCGTGTCGCCCGTCACGGCAGAAACCGTCGGCTCGCTGATGTACTGATCCACGCCCTGCGTCAGGATCTGATTGAAAAACACTTCGCCGCGCACGTTCACCGTTTCGTCCATGGACGTGTACAGGTTGCCGTCCGTGTCGCAGATGCCCACGTAATCAAAATCGGATGCCATCAGTTGCGTGTTTTCCATTATATAATCGCGCACGCGGTCAATGTTGCCGCTCAGAAACACGTTCGCGCGGGTGAACACGCGCAAATCCTTGTAGTAGCTGTCCAGCCAGTACGAAATGGCGGTCGCGCTTTCCGTCGCCACCATAGTGTTGAATTTACGATACGTCTTCAAGTCGTCCGAACTGATTGAATGCGTCAGAATGACGATAAGCACGGTAAAAAAGACGACCATCAGCACTGCCAGCGCACACTCAAATTTAAACGCGAGCGTCTCCGTCAGTTTTTTGCCCGGTTCACGCGGAGTCTTGATTTTCTTTGCCATGTTTTTCAGTTGCCGCCGGTTCTTTTTCGGTTTATTGTCGGCCAATTCTTCCGCACGTTCTTGAGTCTGTTCTTCCATAATCGTGCTCCTTTTCTTCAAACTGCATTATACCACGCCTTGCGGAAAAATGCACGGAATTTCCGCTTATTCCGCAAGGCCGTGGCTTGCGCGGGCAAAAAGGTAGGAACTTTTGGGCAAAAACCTAGGAACTTTTCATGCAAAAGCTTATAAGCTTTTAGGCAAAAAGGTAGGAACTTTTCGCCTAAAACCTAGGAACTTTTTGGGGCAGAGGACGTAAAAAACGGCAACGCCCCGGACATACTTGCGATAAAATCCGTTTTCGTTCATAATGAATATAATATCGTCGTGTTGGAGAATCCGTATGAAATTACAGACATTGCACGCCGCGCTTTCCGCCACCTCGTATCCCGGACGCGGCATTGTCATGGGGCGGAGTGCTGACGGTGCAAAAGCCGTTGCCGCTTATTTTATCATGGGGCGGAGCGAAAACAGCCGCAACCGCGTCTTTGTCAGGGACGGCGACGGCATCCGCACGCAGGCATTTGACCCCGCCAAGCTGACCGACCCGAGCCTGATAATCTACGCGCCCGTCCGCGTGCTCGGCAACAAGACGATCGTGACCAACGGCGACCAGACGGATACCATTTACCAGAACATGGACAATCAGCAGACGTTTGAGCACAGCCTGCGCTGCCGCGAATTCGAGCCGGACGCGCCCAATTACACGCCGCGTATCAGCGGCATCATGCACATTTCCGGCGGCGAATACAACTTTGCGCTGTCAATCCTCAAAAGCGACGCGGGCGACCCGGCGAGTTGCAATCGCTTTACCTACGCGTACTCGCATCCCAAAGCCGGAGTCGGGCGGTTTATCCACACGTATCAGGGCGACGGCAACCCGCTGCCCAGTTTTGAGGGCGAGCCGGAGCCGGTCATCATTGACGGCAGTCTTGACCAGGTTACGGACACGATATGGAACGCGCTCGACGCGGACAACAAAGTGTCGCTGTTCGTCCGCTTCATCGACATCGCCACGGGAACATACGAGGATCGGATTGTAAACAAGAACGAATAGGCTATGAATCAGACGCTGCTTATCGTTCAGTGCCTTAGTATCGGCGCGCTTTTGGTTGAGATTGGCTACATCTTCAAAAACTGGAAGGCGCGGATACACGGCTATCTCTTTTTTTACTGCCTTGCCACGCTCATCAACAATTTGGGCTATCTTGCCGTCATGCTTGCAAAAACGCGGGCGGACGCGCTGCTTGCCTTGCAAATATCGTACTTCGGCCGGGTGTGGATTCCGTATTCGTTCCTGCTGTTCGGGCTGAAACTGTGCGAGAAAAAAGTCTCTCCGCGCGTGCTGGGTGCGCTCGCGCTGTTCCATTTTGCCACCTATATTATGATGGCGACGGCAAAGCACCATAAGCTGTACTACACGTCGATTGACTTTGTGTATTCGGGGCTGCACCCGCACCTTGTCTGCACCTATGGTATATGGCGCAACGCGTTCATGGCACTTATGATTGTGTACACCGTGTATTTTCTGACGGTGCTCGTGCGCCGCTTGCTTGCCGCACGGAATCCTTTTACCAAAAAACGGCTGCTGTTCGTGCTTGTTGCGGTGCTGGTGCAGGTGCTGTTTTTTGTGCTGGAACTCTGCAAGGTGGCGGACGATTACGACCTGACGATGCTCGGCTACACGCTCGCCATTTTCTTTATGTATATCGCCATGTTCCGCTACGATTTGCTCGACTTTCAGGAGCTGGCGAAAGATTTTGTGATGGACCATCTTTCCGAAGCGGTTGTCGCCGTCAACGTGGACAAAAAAGTGAGTTTTTTTAACGAACGGGCGGGCGAACTGTTTCCTCGGCTGCGGGAAGACCCCGATCGGGCGGTGGAGGATATCCGCCTTGCGGCGAACGGTTCGGAGACGGTGCGCATCAATGACAGCATATTTTCGCTGGAAAAGAACAATCTGTACCGCGGAAAAAAACTGGCGGGCACGGCATACGTGTTCAAGGACGAGACGGAACGGCTTGCGTACATCAAGGAGCTTGAGGCGCAGAAACAGCTGGCGGACGCGGCGAATATCGCCAAGTCGTCGTTCCTTGCGCGTATGTCGCACGAAATCCGTACGCCGATTACCGCCATGCTCGGCTTTGACGAGCTGATTTTGCGCGAGAACAGCGACCGGGCGATTTTGAACTACGCCCGCGCCATTCAGACGGCAGGAAATTCGCTCCTTGAAATGATTAACGACATCCTCGACTTTTCAAAAATCGAGGCGGGCAAGGTGAACATCATTCCCGCCGCCTATGACGTGAGCGGCCTGGTCACCGATTTGGTCAGCATGATTATGCCCCGCGCGGACTCAAAGCGGCTTGCGCTGCGCGTGCAGGTGGACGCGAACACGCCCGAAACCTTGTACGGCGACGAAGTGCGCATAAAGCAGTGCGCGCTGAATCTGCTGACAAACGCCGTCAAATACACGCTCGACGGCAGCGTGACGCTCACCGTCACGTTCGACCGCATTGACGTGGACAATATCTATCTGATTGTCATCGTCTCCGACACGGGAATTGGCATAAAGTCCGACGATTTGGAGCGGCTGTTCTCTCCATTCGAGCGGATTGACGAGGAGCGCAACCGGGGCATTGAAGGCACGGGGCTTGGCCTGAACATCGTGCATAATCTGCTTGCCGCCATGGACACGCGCCTTGACGTGCAGTCCGAGTACGGCAAAGGCTCGACGTTTTCGTTCCGCGTGCGGCAGCAAATCGTCAGCCAGAAAAAAATCGGCGATTATGAGGCGGTGCGGCAGACGACCAGGAAAAGCGTCGCGCAGTACAAAGAATCGTTCCACGCGCCTGACGCAAAAATCCTGATTGTTGACGACACGCCCGTCAATCTGACCGTCATGCGCGGGCTGCTCAAAAAGACGCTCGTGCAGATTGACACGGCCGCAGACGGCATTGAGGGGCTGGAAAAGACCCGCGCCGAACACTACGACGTTATTTTTATCGATCACATGATGCCCAACATGGACGGCATGGAAATGCTTGCGGCGCTGAAAAAAGACGGCGGCAAGAACGACGGAACGCCCTGCATTGCGCTGACGGCAAACGCCATTTCGGGCGCGCGGGAAATGTATCTGGCGGCGGGCTTTGACGATTACCTTGCCAAACCTGTTACGGGCGCATCGCTCGAACAAATGGTGCGCGCGCACTTACCCGCGGAAAAGGTGCATGGCTGACGGCGCGTCACCTAAAAACCAATGCCGACGGCGACGGAGAATTTCAGATTGTTTTGGCTCACGTTGTGGGAAAATCCCACCGCCACTGCGGGAAGCGATATTTTTGCCAGATACATTTTTGCGCCTGCGGAGTAGCCGAGGTTCAGCATGTGGTCGCCGTCAAAATCCTCGCCGAAAAACTGTTCGTATAATCCATAGACCGAAAACGTGGCGAATTTCGTCTTTGCCACGGCGAATTCAAGTCCGGCGTTCACGCCGAGCATTTTTTGGCTGACGAATTTGTCGGGCATGATTGTCGTGCCGACGGTGCTCTGCGATGCCCACAACGATACGGGCGCGCCGTGCGAATAATGCCCCGCGCCCTGCGCCACCATGCGCAGCCGCCGCACGGGAAGATTCTGCTGTACCGAAACCTGCACGTCCGCAGACTGCGCCCATGTTCCTGAATCAAAGAACGTTGCGCGGGCGGCGACGCGCACGGATTTTGTGGACAAAAACCATTCGTTCAGCTGGGGAAACCGTGCGCCCCATGCCGTGTTCACGGAAAACGCGTGGTAGGTTTTGAGGTCGTCCTGATAGGCGGAAAAATCGTCGTCAAGCGAAATGTTCGTGTAGTCGTAGCGCAGTCCGACCGAGGCGTTGGTGTGTTCGGTCAGTTTGTCGGTCAGGGAGATTTCTGCCCCGCCGCCAATCGTGCGGTAGGCGAGCGCGAGCGAATCGTTGCCGTCGTGTACTTTGTTCCCCCGGTGCGCGAACGACCCGCTCACGGAAAATCCCGGCTTGGTCAGGGCGAGCGACGGCTTGGAGAACGCCATGATTGCCATTTGCCTTGACGACGAAAACACGCCGCCCACAAGGTACGTGTCCTTTACGCCGAACGCATTGGTGTCCATGACGACCAGCCCGCCCATAAAGCCCGTGCCCGATGCGTACATCGCGAACGGGACGGGCAGAAAAGAGATTTTTTCCGTCACCGTCACGAACAGCGTGCCGTAGCCCGATTCGTCCGTGCCGCAGTTCACCGTTATATCGGAAAAAAGCCCCTGATTGCGCAACGTAATCTCCACGTCATTCAGGTCAAGTTCTGCCACGGGAATCCCCCGGTATTTGTCGAGCACCGACTGCATGTATGACTGGCGCGTCTTTTTTAGCCCGCTGACTTTGATGCGCGAGACGACGAGCGCGGCGTTTACGGCATCGTCATGCGGAACGTCGGCTTCTTGTGCGAAAAGCGGGAGGGCAAAAAAACAGAGTGCGGCAATCGTACCGAAAAAACGGTTGAATCTCACGCCACAAGCATAGCAGAAAAGCGGCAGATAGCCAAAAACGCGCGTCACTTTATGGAAAGAGATTGACAATATATATTTGTTAGTGCATGATAACTTTAATTAGAGTTATATAACTAATCTTGTCGGAGATAGTTTTGTCGTCCGTGACTGACAAATGTAAAGGAGGATAAAAAGATGTAAATTCTGCAATGTTTTTCAATTGTTTGGCAAATTGTGTTGACAAAGCGAACGGGGTATGCTAGTTTTTCCGTGCTTTTGACGGCAGTTTGCGTCGCAAACTAACTATCGACGAGTCCGCTCGCGCGGACGAATTGCAAGCCCCGGGAAGGGGAGTTTCCTGCGGAATGCGATTTTATGGAGGTTTTTATGAAAAGGATTCTTGCGAGCATGGTCGCTGTTGCGGCTGTCTGGGGGGGGGTAGCCTTTGCAGACGTTCAGGTGGATTTCTACAATAAATTGTATTCGGACGATCCGTTCTTGCGTCATCATGATGATAACAAAGACGGCGAGTATAAAACGGACGCATATTTTCCCGGCATCAAGGAGCGGATGTATGCGGACATCAAGACTGCCAAGGTCGATGCCGGCATAAAAGGGACGCTCTATTTTGGGCAGGACCGGGATGCGGATCATTTTTATCTCAGCGGCGAAATCAATGACTGGTGGCTTGAGTTCCGCCCGATTGACATGATTACGCTCGGCCTGCACGATACCATTTGGGCAGACGGCTCGTATTTCCCGATTTGGGACGACAACGCGACGGCGGGCAACATCGGCAGCGACGGCTTTACGTTCGTGATTCGCCCGATAAAAATGCTCCGCCTTTCGGCGACCGTTCCGTCCGGCATGGATTACGACAGCGCGAAAAATCAGTTTGGCGGCGGCCATAATTTCCACTTTGGCACAGGCGCGATTCTTGACTTGGATATGTTTCAGGCGAGCGTGAATATACAGGGCATTCCGTGCAGTGGCGGTCGTCAGTTCGGCACGTTTGTCAATATGCCGGGATTCTTCGGCGTGGTAAAGGCACTCTCCATTGGCGCGGGCTTCACGCATGCTTGGGGCAATGACTGGGGGCAAAATGAACTTGGAAAACTTATCGCAGATGCTGGCATGGCGTATACAGACCTGCTGACCACTTATGTGACGTATGACGCGCGCTTGTTCCGGCTGAATGCGGAGCTTGCATGGGACTTCGACTTTGACGACAACGAAGGATATGATTTCTACACTGCGGTGGCGTTCTCGTTCGGCTTGGTGGACAAACTTTCGGCAACGGCGACGGGCAAACTCCTGTTCGACTTTGCGGACAACGGTTTGGGCAATGGCTACGGTGCGTCGTTTGCGGTTGACTACGAAATCAACAAGCGACATGCGGTTGGCGCAAAGGCCGAGGTCAACAAGGTTGACAAATACTGGGATTTTGCTATCCCGGTATACTGGAAGTACAGTCTGGAATACTAATTTTGAAACGACCGCCCGCGTGGCGGTCGTTTTGCTTTGTGCTTGACGGGGCAGTTTGCGGCGTGGTACGATATGCGCGGAGGCAATGACCATGAAAAAGTGTGTGATGTTTGGCGCGTTGTTCGCGCTGGCGGCGGCACTGTTTGCGCAGCCGGTTTTTGATGACCCGCGCGCGACCGTCATCGATATTTCTGCCGTTCCCGGCAAGGCAAAGGACGAAATCCGCGTTATCAATGCGAGCCGTGAAGCACCGGTAAGCGTTGCGGTTTCGGTGTATTATGCGAAGAAACAGCGGTGGGAATCTTACGGCACGGCGGATTTGGTTTCCGTGGACGATACGGACATGATTTCGTCAAAACTGAGCGGAAAACTCAAACGGTATTCGCACGTCGCGGTCGTTCCGTCGTCATCGTCGCCGCTCGAATTCGGCGTGGCAAAGGCGCACAACGATTTGTATATTTACGTTATCTCAAAAGAAACCGTCGATGATTCGGCGTTCGTGGTCGATACGCTTTCTGTTCCGGGCAAATTCAAGGACAATGTGAAAGTCAAGAATATGTGCGCGGACAGCAACATGGGGTTTGACGTGTACGCGCGCAAGAGCGAAGCCGACACGTGGCAGAAAGCCGGAACGGCGTTTGTCAAGAGCGCGGGCGACGAGGATTTTGTGTGGTCAATCCTGCCGGACGACGTGGCGAAATACCGCTTCATTGCCGTGCTCGCGCACAACGGAAAAACCTACGCCTACGAAGCGTCAAAGAAAAACAACGATTTGTATATTACGGTGCGCTAGCCGCAATCTGCGTTTAGAACAATCCGAAGCCGCCGGCTTTCTTCGCTCCTGCCTTTATCCAGCTGACCAGCTGTTTGGGGGCGGGGCGTTTTTTTAGTTCGTCAATGGAGTCCAAATAGTCGCACAGCCAGCTTGCGAGCGTCGTGTCTTTGTGGGCGACTTCGGTATGCACGTCGCAGGAGACAAGCACGGGGTAGATGTTCGGGTTCTCCGCGTGCAATGCTGCCGTGTTTTCGGCAAAGGCTTTGAATGCGGCGGCGGCGGCGGACACGTGCGGGGAAGAAATCGTCCCTGCGCGGACGGCGGGATTTGCCACTGCGTCTGCCTGTGACGAATTCGCCTTGTACAGAAAGACGATTTTTGCGGCGGCGTTGCTTTCGTCGCGGGTCTTTTTCTGCTCAAAGCGCGTCAGAATTTCTTGCGTTATATAATGGTAGCCGATTATCAGTTCGTCGATGATACGGGCATTGTCCGTCAGGTTGCTGTGGTTGTATTCGGCGGCGACGTGCGGCTCGTCAAAAATCAGCACGGCTTCGTCCAGACGCTGCGATATGTTCAGGCAGTGCAGGAGCAGCGCGCGCGCGCTCAGTGCAGACGAACGGTTCCATGGAATTTCGGTTTTTGGCTGCTGCACGGCATAGTCCGACGGCGCGGTGATGACCGGGATGCGTCCTTTCTGCGAAACGGTTGCGGCGAATTCTGTGCCGGCGGGAACGTCCTTTCCCGCGAGTAAAATTATTCTGTCCATGCTTTTATTATAGCACACTGACGGATATTTGCAAACAAAGCGCACTCTTGGTATACTGTCGGTATGAAAGTTTGGATAAAATATGTGATTGGCATTGTGCTGGGGATTGCCGCCGCGCTGCTGCTGCCCACCGATGTGCCTGCGGTGAGTACGGCTATTGTTACCATACAGGAATTTTTTGTGCGCTTTGGGCGGTACACGTTGCTGCCGCTGTTGTTGTTCGGCGTGAGCAATGCGGTGTACAAGCTGCGTTCCCGCAAGATGATGGCTCGAACGGGCGCATGGACGGCGGCGGTCATCGTCGGGTCGTCGCTCATCATTACGGCGGTCGGCGTGCTTTCTATCCTGCTGGTTGCCCTGCCGCGCATTCCCATTACCGGCGAAAAAGTGACGGAAGTCGCGGCTATCGACATCAAGTCGTTGGTCATGCGGCTGCTTCCCTATTCCAGTTTTGAGACGTTGCTGGACGGTGCGTTTTTGCTCCCCGTATTTTTGTTTGCGGGGCTGATTGGCGGCGGCTGTGCCACCGACGAAACGGCTTCCCGCCCGGTCATCGTGGTGATTCAGAGCGCGTATCGGCTGTTTTATTCGATTATGACTTTTTTTGTCGAGCTGCTTTCGGTCGGCATGATTGCCATTGCGGCATATTGGATGATGAGCGCGAAACCGGCATTTGCCGCAAAGACGTTCATGCCGCTTACGGTTATGCTGCTCGTCGATTTTGTGCTGATTGTGGGCGTACTGTACCCGGTGCTGTTGCGGCTGATCTGCAAGGATCTCCGCCCGTGGCACGTGCTGTATGCGAGCATTTGTCCCGTGCTTGCGGCGTTTTTCAGCGGCGACGCAAACCTTGCCTTGCAGGTGAACTGGCGGCACGGGCGCGAAAGCCTGGGCGTGCATTCCCGTGTCAGCGGCGTGACATTCCCGCTGTTTTCTATTTTTGGGCGTGGCGGCGCGTCGTTGGCGGCCGCTATCTGCTTTGTGGTGCTGTTGCGCTCGTATTCGCCGATCGGGCTGAAAGTGTTTGACGTGCTGTGGATTTTTTTGGTGAGCTTTGGGCTGTCGTTCGTGCTGGGCGGCATTCCTGCGGGCGCGCCGTACATTCTGCTTACCGTGCTGTGTACCGCCTACAGCCGCGGGTTTGACGCGAGCTATCTGTTGCTTCGTCCTGCCGTGCCGATTTTCTGTAGTTTTGCGGCGGCAATCGACGCGGCTTCAGCCGTGTTCGGCAGTTATATCGTGGGAGTCAAGACGCAGCGCATTGAGCACATCGACATAAAGCATTACATATAACGATCGTCGGGGCGCAGGCAGTGTTCTTTGAACTGCGTCGCGCTCATCGGACGGCCGAACAGGAAGCCCTGGAATTTGTCAGGCGCGAACTGCTGCAATTTTTCAACGTCCGTCTTCTGCTCAACGCCTTCCATGCAGACGGTCATGTTCAGCTCATGCGCCATTTGCGTGATATGCTTGATTACTTTGGTGTCGCCCTCGTCCCCGCTCGTCGCCTTATGCACGAACGTGTAATCCAGTTTGAGCGTGTTTGCGTGCAGATACTGCAAGTAGCGCAGATTTGAGTAGCCCGTCCCAAAATCATCAATGTCGATGTTCAGGTTCATCGCCTGAAATGCGTCCAGTAGTTCCTGCAACTCATGGTCGCTGTTCATGTAGCCGCTTTCGGTCAGCTCCAGCGTGATGTTGCGCGGGTTCACGCCCGATTTGGTGAGCGCAATCTGCACGTCAGTAAGCACGTCGCTTTTTTTCACTTGAATATACGAAAGGTTCACGCTCATCCTGAAATGCTTTTGCAGGAGATTCCATTCGCGGCACTGGTTGAACGCCGTCAGCAGAATCCACCGCCCTACGGGAATAATCAGACCGCTTTTTTCCAGCAGCGGCACGAATTCGTCGGGAGCGAGCCTGCCCAGCTCGGGGCACGACCAGCGCAACAACGCTTCCGCGCCGATGACGTTGTACACGGTCTCTTCTTTGTCCAAGTACAAGTGCTTTGCGTTGACGACCGGCTGAAAATACAGCTCAAAGCCGCGGAAATTGTCTTTGATTGATTCGCGCAGCCGTTCTTGCAGTCCAATGGCGCGCAAATGGCGGGTGTAATCCACGGCATTGTACATCGTCAGGTTGTTTTTGTCTTTGCGCTTGGCTTCGACCAGCGAATAGTTCAGCTTCTTTATCAGATCGTCGGGCTTTGAGGGATCGTTAAAGAATGCGACCGCCCCCGCAGACACGGTGAACACCACTTCGTATTCGATTTCCTGCTCGGCATCGGCAATGTAGCGTTTGAGCCGCTGATACAGTTTTTTTGCGTCGGTGGCATTTTTCCCGGTCAGATTCATGCACAAGATTTCGTCGCCGTGCAGTTTGTACGCGCTTGCCGTGCCTTCGCTCGCTTTGCGGCAGCATTCGGCAACGAGCGCGATTACTTTGTCGCCCGTGCGCATACCGTACTGTTCGTTAATGTTCCCCAGGTTGTCAATGTCGATTTTAAGCAGGAAGCCGGAGACTTTCTGCTGCTTTGCCCATTCCACGTTAAAATCCGTGCGCATCTGCGATTCCGTGGGCAACCCGGTGAGCAGGTCGAGCTTGTCAAGGTCGTCAATGATAGAGACTCGCCCGACCAGCAGCTCGTCGTTCTCTGCCCAAAGCATTTTTCCCCGGCAGCTTATCCATATCGGCTTGCCGTTTTTGTTCACCCAGCGGTATTCAAGGCTGTGGACATCTTTACTTCCCAGGCGGATTTGCTCCAAGTCCGTGGCGAGCACCGCCCGATCGTCGGGATAGACGATGCGCAGGATTGTCTCCGAGGCATTGCCGAATTTTGCCGCGGGCAAGTCGAACGTTTTGAGCGCATACGGCGAAATATAATACGTATCTGCGTGCAAGTCAAAGATGAACAGGTACGCGTCCGTGCATTCGTTCAAGTGAGAGATGACTTCTTCCAGTTGTGCGCGGGTCACGCTTATCGAATCTGACATATCATCATATTATAGCACAGATTGGGAAAATGAACAGGAAAAAAGGACGAATTGGGCAAAAAAAGAGACCAGATAATCTGCGGCACAGCATCCGCTGCATACCGTTGCTGCCTTCCGGCTCTGGCGGGGTTTTGCAGGAATCACTTGCGCAGCATCTGGTCTCACACCGGAAAGAGGGGGATTCGAACCCCCGGTAGCTTGTGGGCTACACACGCTTTCCAAGCGTGCACCTTAAACCACTCGGACATCTTTCCAAAGAATGCGCTACAGGAAGTATGGTCAGAAAGGAAAACGAGGCTAACACGATTCGAACGTGCGACCTCCACCTCCGCAGGGTGGCGCTCTAATCCAGCTGAGCTATAGCCTCAAATATAAACGAAAACTTGGTTTTCGTCAGGTTACGGAAGCGACAGGAGTTGAACCTGCCCAGCCCGTAAGGAACTGACGGATTAGCAATCCGTTGTATTACCGCTCTACCACGCTTCCTTTGTTGGCGTAAAAAACGGAGCGGGAGGGATTCGAACCCCCGGTAAGTTGCCCTACAACGGTTTTCAAGACCGCCGCCTTCGACCGCTCGGCCACCGCTCCAAATTTGACGCTTTACAACTATAGCAAAAATCGTCGCAGGATGTCAAGTGAGCGGCAAGAGATTTTCATGTGCGGCTTTTCCCCGCCAAAAGCATTGCGTATATCTTTTTTTTCGGGTACAATCGAATGCGGAAAGAGGTGCGTCCTTGCCAAAAAGGACAGAGGAGTATTTTATGGAAAAGACTGAAGTGCAGGCGAAGCTGAAGGAATTTTTTATGTCAAATCTGGGCGTTGACGGCGATATTTTGCAGTACGACACGCCGCTGTTCGGTGAGGAAATCGGCTTGGATTCCGTGGATTCGCTGGAAATCATTTCTTTTGCCGATGACGAGTACGGCGTTTCAATGACGGGGCTTCCGAAAGAGACGTTCCTGAGCATCAATACGATTGCGGATTATATCGTCGCAAACGCATAACGAACGGGCGGCATTGTTGCGCCGCAAAAAGGAAACATCAGCATGACCGAAGAGAAAAACCGCTGTGTGGTGACGGGGCTGGGCATGATTTGTGCCATCGGGAACTCCGTGGAAGAATCATGGAACAATGTGCTTGCGTCGGTTTCCGGCATCAGGCAGACGACGACGGTCGATACGGCAAACTGCTACGCGACGCTCGCCGCGGAAGTGCGCTGCGACACGCTGGACGATATTGACGCGCCCGAAGAAAAGGATCGGGCTGCCAAACTGTGCCTGAAAGCCGCAAAAGAAGCGTTGGCGGATTCCGGCCTGGCAAAGGGCAATGACGACCCGCGCGTGAGCGTGATTATCGGCAGCTGCGTGGGCGGCGCGGTAAGCATTGAGCATTACTACAAGCACGGCAAGGACAAGGCGGACATTCTCAAAATGCCGATCGCGCCGATTGCTTCGCAGGTGGCGGAGCTTGCGGGCGCGGGCGGCATTGTGACGAACGTGGCGAACGCATGCGCGGCAGGAACGATAAGCATTGCCTACGCCTGCGATTTAATCCGCGCGGGCAAGGCTGACGTGGTGATTGCCGGCGGCGCGGATTCGTTCGCATCCATTCCGTATTCGGGTTTTCTTTCGTTGCATGCGCTGGACGAAAACGGCTGCTCGCCGTTCAACCGCTGCACGGGCATTACGCTGGGCGAAGGCGCGGGCGTGGTGATTGTTGAGTCATATACACATGCAAAGGCGCGCGGCGCAAAGACGTATTGCGAAGTGCTCGGCGCGGGCATTACGACGGACGCGCACCATATTACCGCGCCACGCGAGGACGGTCTGTGCCAGATTGAGGCGATTGAACGAGCCATTGCGAATTCCGGCGTGGCAAAGAAAGACATCGGCTATGTGAACGGTCACGGAACGGGTACGGGAAAAAACGACAATGCCGAATTCCTTTCGCTGCATACGGTGTTTGACGGCGAGAACGACAATCTGAGCGCGAGCTCCACCAAGGCGATGACGGGGCATTGTTTGGGCGCGGCGGGCGCGATTGAGGCCGTGTTCTCAGTCAAGGCACTGACCACGAACACCGTCATTCCGACCTTGGGTTATTCGGACGAAGACAAAGCGAAACTCAAGGAAAAGGCGGGGAATATCGAGTTCGTGCAGAACGTGCCGCATGCAAAAGAGCTTTCCGCCGTGATGAGCAATTCGTTCGCGTTCGGCGGCAACAACGCGAGCATTATTTTCAGCAAGCAGGCGGGGAACGTCAGGACGAGCGAGGCAAAGCCGAGCATTGCGATTACGGGCTTAGGCATTGTCAATCCGCTGGGACACACGAAAGACGCATATATCGCTGCCGTCAAGGCGGACGCAAAGCCGACGGAAACAAGCATTCATTCTACGATAGAGACGAGCGAATTTGACGACCTGGGCATTAAGATGGCGTTCTACCGCAAGCTGGACAACTTCAGTCAGCTGCAAGTGGTGACGGGTATGCGCGCGCTCAAGGACGCAAAACTGACCGTAACCGAAGAGAACGCAAAGGACATCGGTAATATCGTGGGCACGAGCGAGGGCGCGCTCGGTTCGACGTATGATTTTGAGGAGCTGATTGGCGAAAAAGGCAACGCAAAAGGGAGCGCGTTCAAATTCCCGAATACCGTGTACAATGCGGCGGGCGGCTACCTTTCGATCTGTTCCGGCTTAAAAGGCTACAGCGTCACGGTGACGAGCGGCCCGGTTTCCGGTCTGACGAGCATTCTGTATGCAATGAACGTGATTAAGGAAGGGCAGGAAAAAATCATGCTCGCGTCGGGCAACGATGAGAACATTCCGATTATTGACAACTTGTTCAGCGAACTGGGCTACAAGGCGCAGTCGGTCGTCGCTCCGTATGCTGGCTCGGACGGATTCGTGTTGGGCGACGCAAGCACGACGTTGGTTCTAGAAGACGACGCGAACGCCCAGTCGCGCGGGGCGACCGTGTACGCGCATATCTTGGGCTACGGTAACGGGCGGCATAATGTGCGGTTCGGGGCGATTTCCGGCACTGCCGACGCGCTCGAAACGGCGATTGCCGACGCACTTGCGGACGCGGGGCTTGACATGGCGGACATTGACGCGGTGTATGGCTTTGCGAACGGCATGAAAGCAGTGGACGACATCGAAAAATCCGTGGTGGCGGCGCATTTTGCGGACAAGCCCGTCATCGCCATAAAAGAGCGCGTGGGCGAGGGACGCGCGGGAACGGCTGCCTTGCAGGTTGCCCATGCCGCGCTCATGCTCCACGGCGACATTGCCGCCGACAATGCGTTTGTCATTGCAAAGGACGGCACGGTCACGCGCAGAAATCTGGACGCAAAGGATTTGAAAAACGTGCTCGTGGTTTCTTTTGCGCTCGGCGGCTCATATACGGCAGTCGTTTTGGGAAAATAACAATAAGGACACGCGAATGAACGTAGCGATAGTGACGGGTTCGTCAAAAGGAATCGGCAAGGCTTGCGCGGTTCGTCTGGCAAAGGACGGATTTGCGGTGGTGGTGAATTGCAGCCGCTCGGACGAAGAGGCTGCCGCCGTGGTGGACGCAATCAAAGCGGCGGGCGGCGAGGCAATGGCGTATAAGGCTGATGTCTCCAAGTTGGACGAAGTGAAAAAAATGTTCCGCGACGTGTACAAGCAGTACGGCAGCATTGACGTGCTGGTGAACAACGCGGGCATCGTGCGCGACGAGTACCTGCTCATGCTGAATCCCGAAACGCTCGACAAGTGCCTTGACCTGAACATCAAGGGATATATCTACTGCGCGCAGGCGGCGGTGCTTAAGATGTTCAAGCAGAAGCACGGCGTTATCATCAATATGTCTTCGGTCAGCAGCAAATTTGCCTTGCCCGGCCAGAGCGTGTACAGCGCGACCAAAGGCGCGGTCAATTCGCTGACGCAGACGCTCGCTAAGGAACTTGCCGGGTACGGAATCCGCGTGAATGCGGTCGCGCCCGGTTTTATACAGACCGAAATGATTGACGCGATTCCGCAGGAAAAGCGCGACGAATATGTCAAAAACGTGCCGCTCGGTCGGTTCGGCACGGCGGACGACGTGGCGAACGTGGTGAGCGCGCTTGCGTCGGACGCGTTTGCCTACGTGACCGGGCAGACGATTGTGTTGGACGGCGGGCTGTCGTTGTAAAAAAGCCCGTGCGTGTGGGCTTGCTTTTAGTGAGGGGCAATGCGTTAGGGATTGGAGCAGCGCGGAGCGTTCCGAAGCTCGCGTAAGCGGGCGGAGGAATGGAGCGATAGCGTAACTGCGCAAAGCCCGGCGGGCGCGGGTCGCGACCGCGACGCCCTGATTCGTGCGGAGGGTTTCATACCTCGACGCTTGCGTCGGAATAAAGGGTATGAAACCCGACTGCGATACCTTATGAGAACACCATACCTCGATGCTTGCGTCGAGGTATGGTGATTCCTGCGGGGCGTTACTGGTTGCACATTCGGCAAAATCATTGTATCATATATATTGATGAATATTTTTGAAATCAGTCAGAAGATTGCGCAGCGTCCGCCGTTCCAGATGATTGAGCGGGTGCTGGAGCTGACACCGGGCGAGCATGCGACGGGCATTAAGAACGTGAGCGTGAACGAGCCGTATTTTATGGGGCATTTTCCCGGTACGCCGATTATGCCGGGCGTTCTGATTGTGGAGAGTTGCGCGCAGCTTTGTTCGCTCGTGATTGAAAAAGACGCGGACGCGCTGAACGATAATCTGTATGTGCTGCTCAAGATTGACGGGTTTAAGTTTGTCAAGCCGGTGATTCCGGGCGATCAGCTGGTGATTACGGTGACAAAGATGAAAGGCGGCGGCGTGCTCGTCGGGTTTGACGCGGTGGTGAAAGTGGGCGACGCGGTTTTTGCGAAAGGAAGCCTGACATTTACGACAATCCCCAAGGCATCGGTAGAACAACGCTGATGGCAGAAAAAATCCTTTTGCTGAACGGAAGTCCCAAAAAGGAGCGGAGCGGGTCGCTGTTGCTGGCGCGCGCGTTTTTGGACGGGCTGACTTTGCACGGCGATTTTGAGACGGAGACCGTGCATATTTCCGCGCTGAACATAAAGCCGTGCCTCGGCTGCCTGACGTGCTGGGCGCGTGAGGATGCGACGTGCGTCATTACGGACGATGATATTCCTGCCGTGCGCAAGAAAATTGAGGATGCGGACATCGTGATTCTGTGCGCGCCGCTGTTCTTTTTCGGGCTGCCGGGAACGGTCAAGGTGATGATGGACCGGTTGCTCGGCATGGTCAATCCGTATTACGGCAAGCCGATTCCTGCGGACGGGTCGTCCCTGCACGGATTCACCAAGCCGCATCCGGGGCAGCGGTTCGTGCTGATTTCGTCCTGTGCTTGGATTGAAAAAGAAGTCGTGTATGCGTCGGTGTTCAGCCAGCTGGACATGATTTTGGGAAAGGGCGGCTATCTTGCGCTCACGACACCGCAGATGAATGCGATTGTGTACCACGCGGGCGGGCGGCGGCTGGCAAAGATGCAGGCGGACTACAAGAAAGCGGGCGAGGAGTACGCGGCGACCGGCACGGTGAGCGAAAAGACGATTGCGTACCTTGCGCGCCCGATGTTCTCCGATTCGGTCTATCAGCTGTTTTATGAGAAGATGTGGCGCAAGCCAAATGGAGTGTATCTGCTGCATGGGATTGATAAAGAGAGCGATTGACGGTCTGCTCGTTGCGTTCGGGAAAGTCTCTATCGTGCTGGTGTGGCTGTATATGCACGTACTGTATCGTCCCAAAGCGCATTTTGTAGATAAGAACGTGCAGACGAACCGGCTCAGAACGCCGTGCATTGTGATTGCCAATCACACGACGATTGTTGACCCGCCGTTCATCCTGTCGGTGCTGCGCGGGAAAACGGCAATCGTCATTGCGAAAGACTGGTACGAAAAGCCGGGCATCAACTGGATTTGCCGCGCGGCGAACGGCATCCCGTGCGACCGCTTTAACCTGGACACGGAATGGGCGTTGCTCGCCAAAAAAGAACTGAAAAAAGGCCGCTCGGTGATTATCTTCCCCGAAGGCAAGTGCCGCGAGGACGGGGATTTGAACGAATTTAAGCCGGGCTTTGCGTTTTTGGCGCGGAGTACGGGATTTCCTGTGGTCTGCGTCGGTCTGGACGGAATCTATACGTTCGGGCATCGCATTCATTATGTGGTGGACGTGCCGCAGTATATTGGACGGACGAAAGGCGTGCCTTCTTCCGTGGATTTGGAGCGGCAGTCGGCGCAAATGCGCGAGCGGGTCAAACTGCTCAAGGCAGGCGCGGTGCGGCATGGCATTGCGGATTTGTCTGCGCCCGGAACGGAATATGCCGTGGTGCCGCCCGCGCCCGAATTTGGTGCGGCAGAAACGGAGTGTGCGCAGTGAAATATGGACTTGTTTTGGAAGGCGGCTCGCGCAAGGGCTTGTTCACGGCGGGCATTCTGGATGTCTTTTTGGAAAACCGCTTTCATTTTGATTATGTCATCGGCGTGTCTGCGGGCGCGCATGCGGCGTTGAATTATGTGACGGAGCAGAAAGGCCGGCTCAAACAGGTGCTTTCCCCGGAGTCGATTCGGCAGCGGACGCACAAGAACGGCGCGCTGTGGCGTGACGGCATTCTCAAAGAAATGCACTTTATGATTTACAAATATTCGTTCGACCGCAAGAATCCGTTTCATTTCCAGAAATTCTTTTCGTCGGACGTGCGGTGCGAGATCGTCGCGACGTGTGCCGATACGGGGCGGACGGTGTACTGGTGCGATCAGGACGATTCTGCCGAAAAAAAGTTGCTCATTCAGAAAATCCGCCGCAACCGGCTGTTGCTCGACCACGTATGCGCGTCGTGTTCGCTGCCGATTCTGTTTCCGCCCGTAAAAATCGGTGATATGTTCTACGCGGACGGCTGCGTGACCGATTCCGTGCCGTTTGAGCGGGCGTTTGACCAGGGCTGCGACAAAGTGGTCGTCATTACCACGCAGGAGCCGTGGGACGGGCCGACGGACTTCAAGAAATGGGACATCATGCTTTCGCCGATGTACAAGAAAAAATATCCCAACTTGTACCGCGCCTTGATGAGCCGCTACGAAAATTATTGTCGGCAGGAAGCGCGGCTCAAGGCGCTTGAGGACAGCGGAAAGGCGTTGGTGTTCCACCCGGTGGAAGTGCTGTGCAGCCTGTTTGAGAATTCGGCGGAAAAAATCGACGAATCGTATAATTACGGCGTTCGTTCGGCAAACGCGCGGCTCAAAGAAGTGAAGAAATTTTTGGGATTGGGCGCGTAACGCATAGACGCGGACGACGATGATACGTACAATAGAAAGACTATGTTAGAGAACTATATCGTAAAAGGATTGCTCATCGGCCTCATTTTTGGCATTCCCGCCGGCGCGAGCGGAACGATTACCATTCAGAAAACGCTGGAGCGCGGCTTTCTGACGGGATTTTTTACGGGACTGGGCGCGACCGTTGCCGATATGTTCTACGCGAGCGTGGGCGCGTTCGGCATTCATCTGATTGCCGACTTTATGAACGACCACATGCGGGCGATTCAGTGCATTGGCGGCATTGTCATCATCTGCTACGGTTTTTACACGATGTTCCGCAGCGCAAAAGTGAACGAAAAAGTCGCCAACGCTACGGGCATCATCAGTTGTTTTCTGACGGCGCTCGGTATTGGGCTGCTCAATCCGGCGGCAGTGCTTGCCTATCTGATGGGCTTTACGCTTTTTGGCGTGGCAGAAGCCGAAATGCTTTCTATCGCGCAGGCGACCGAACTGGTCGTTTCGCTCGGTTTGGGTACGGTCATTTGGTGGCTGATTGTCTGCGGCTCGATTACCATTCTCCGCGCGCGCATCACCGACAACACGAACCACAAACTGCACGTCGCGTTCGGCATCATCACGATTACGCTCGGCTGCGTCTGCATTGCCCGTTCCATATTCCCCGCCTTCCCCGAAAATATTATCCACGCGGTTTTCGGGTGATTTCTAGCCATTTCGGTACAATCGACCTATGGGCATTGCAGATTTTTTGCCGTCCGGGAATGAGCGGCTTGACCGGCAGCTGCAATTTGCGGCGGAAATTGACCAGATGACGGGCGTTCTCAGGCGGACGCTCCTTGTTGACGGCAGCCGCCGGGAGAACGACGCGGAGCATTCGTGGCACATTGCGGCAATGGCGATGCTGTTTGAGGAGCATGCGCTGCAAAAGCCGGATGTTGCGCGCGCCGTGCAGATGTGCATCGTCCATGATTTGGTGGAAATATACGCGGGCGACACGTTCGCGTTTGACGAAAATGCGCAGGGCGAAAAAGAATCGCGCGAGCGTATCGCCGCCGATCGGCTTTTTTCGCAGCTTCCGCCGGAGCAGGGCGCGGCAATCCGCAGTCTTTGGGAAGAGTTCGACGATATGCAGACCGCCGACGCGCGGTATGCCGTCTGCATGGACAGGCTTCAGCCGTTCTTGCACAATACGCTCACAGGCGGTCACTCATGGAAGCAGTCGGACATCACGCGCGCCATGGTCGAAAAGCGGATGGAGCCGGTGCGGCAGTTTCTTCCCGGCGCATGGGACTGGGTGCAGAAGAACATCGAAAACGCCGTCGCGCGGGGCTTGCTAGTACCGTAGCGGCAAAGGCGGCCGAGCGAATTGCCGAAACGCGCGTTTTTTGGTATACTGCACGTGCGTTTGCAGGAGTTCGGTATGGGCGGAATTTTCGGAGTCGCTTCCAAAGGCGACTGTTCGTTGGACTTGTTTTTTGGCGTGGACTATCATTCGCATTTGGGTACGCGGCGCGGCGGCCTGGCGGTTTACCGCGACGACGACAAGTTTCAGCGCGCCATCCACAACATTCAGAATGCGCCGTTCCGCACCAAATTTGAGAACGACATCGAAGAAATGCGCGGGCATACGGGAATCGGCTGTATCAGCGATTACGAACCGCAGCCGCTGATTGCGCGGTCGCATTTGGGTCGCTTTGCCGTGACCACCGTCGGAATCGTGGCGAACAAGGACGAGCTGGTCAAGATGCTGATGGACAACGGCGGCGCGTTCCTTGAGATGAGCGGCGGAGAAATCAACCAGACCGAGCTGATTCTTGCGATGATCAACACTCAGAAGACGATTTTGGAAGGTATCCGTTACGTGCAGGAACACGTGCAAGGCTCGGTGACGATGCTTGTCTGTACGCCCGAAGGCATTTATGGCGCACGCGACAAACTGGGGCGCACGCCGCTGCAAATCGGCATCAAAAAAGACGTGAAAGGCTCGATTTTGGCGCACTGCATTTCGTTCGAGAATTTTGCCTACCATAACCTCGGCTACACGGACGAGCACGAGCTGGGACCGGCCGAAATCGTATACCTGACGAGCGACCGTTACGAAGTGCTGCAACAGCCGCAAGAAGCGATGAAAATCTGCACGTTCCTGTGGATTTACTACGGCTATCCGACGGCGTGTTACGAAGGCGTGAACGTGGAGACCATGCGCTATCATTGCGGAAAATATCTTGCGCGGCGCGATCACGACGACAATATCCACCCTGACTGCGCGGCGGGCGTTCCCGACAGCGGCACGGCACACGCAATCGGCTACGCGAATGAGGCGGGCATTCCGTTTACGCGTCCGTTCATCAAATATACGCCCACCTGGCCGCGGTCGTTCATGCCGACCAATCAGGAGCAGCGCAACCTCATTGCGCACATGAAGCTGATTCCCGTGCCAAAGCTCATCAAGGACAAGAGCATTCTGCTGATTGACGATTCTATCGTGCGCGGTACGCAGCTGCGCGAGACGACCGACTTTCTGTATCAGTCCGGCGCAAAAGAAGTGCACGTGCGCCCCGCCTGTCCGCCCATCATGTTCGGGTGTAAATACCTGAATTTCAGTCGCTCAAAAAGCGAAATGGACTTGATTGCGCGTCGCGTCGTCAAGCAGTTTGAGGGGGAACATCCGAGCGACGAGACGTTGGCAAAATACTGCGACCCGGACACGCCGGAATACGCCCGGATGCAGGAGGAAATCCGCAAGCAGCTGCATTTTACCACGCTCCGCTTTCACCGCCTTGACGACATGCTTGATTCGACGGGGCTTGACCACTGCAAACTCTGCACCTATTGCTGGAACGGCAAAGAGTGATAACGCACCCTTATCAAGACGTATAATGGTGCGTTATCGCGCCGATTACAACGCCGCTTTGATGTCCGCCGTAATCTGTGCTGCCGTCAGGCGATTCGCTTTGAGCACGTCGTCTGCATTGTAGCCGTCCAAAAATGTTTTTTGCAGGCCGTAGTTCAGCACTTTGACGCGGGTGTCCGCGCCGTAAAAACTTGCGACGGTTTGTCCCCAGCCGCCTGCCAAAATGCCGTCCTCAATCGTCACGACGACGCGGTGGTTTTTTGCTATCTCAGTCAGTGCCGCCGTGTCGATGCCTGACGCATACACGGGATTGACGAGCGTCGCGTCAATCTGCAAGTGCTTTTTGAGTGACGCGACGACATTTTCTCCCAGTTGGAAAAAATCGCCCAAGGCAAGCACGGCGACATCGCTGCCGTCCCGTTCGGTCTGGAACGTGTTGAGCGCGCTGTAGTCGTGGCGTAGCGGTCGGTCGGCATGAATCACGCCGTTTGACGGCTGGCGGATTGCCACGGGAAACTGGTTCTGTTCGATTGCCCAGTCGAGCATAGCAAAATATTCCTCGCAGCAGGTGGGCGCAAGGTATACAAGGCCGGGAATGTGCGCGAGCATCTGAATGTCATAGTAGCCGATATGCGTCACGTCGCTCATGCCCCACACGCTCGCGCCGCAGACCACAAACGTCGCCGCCGTTCCGTTGATGCACACGTCCTGCTGCATTTGGTCGTAGCATCGCTGGAAAAACGTGCTGAACACGCCAAAAACAGGCTTTGCGCCCCGTTTTGCCAAGCCGCTTGCCATGGCCGTCGCCGTCTCTTCTGCAATGCCCACGTCGATAAACTGCGCGCCCGCCTTGTCGCGCCTTTCCTTGGTGAATCCGAGCACGGTCGGCGTTCCCGCGGTAAGCACGGCGACGCGCCTGTCCGCCTGCATTTTTTGGAGCAGGAAATCCGCCGTCAGGTCGCCGTAGTTTTCGCCGCCGCGCACGGACTTTGGCTTGCCCGTGGCGATGTCGAACGGGGCGGTAAAATGCCAAGCCTCGCGGTTTTCTTCGGCGATTTTGTAGCCCTTGCCTTTTTGCGTGACGATATGGACGACCACCGGCGTTGTGCTGTCCTTGACCGCCCGGAACGCGGCAACAAGCGACGCAATGTCGTTGCCGTCTTTGACGAAGCGGTAGGCAAGCCCCATTGCCTTGAACAGATTGTTCGGCGACGACCCGTCGCTTTCGCGCAGCTCGCGCAAAGTCTTGTACATGCCGCCATGGTTTTCCGCGATCGACATATCGTTGTCGTTCACCACGATAATGCAGTTTCCGCCCAACTCGCCCGCGACGTTCAGGGCTTCCAGTGCCTCGCCGCCGCTCAACGACCCGTCCCCGATGACGGCGATCACGTTTTCCGTACCGCCCGTCAAGTCGCGCGCTTTTGCGAGGCCAGTCGCCAGGCTGATTGCCGTTGACGTGTGCCCAATCGTGAACAAATCATGCTCGCTTTCCGCCGGATTGGTAAAGCCCGTCACGTCGTCGTAATGCGACTCGGAGAGCCAGGCATCTTTGCGCCCGGTCAGCATTTTGTGCGCATACGTCTGATGCGACACGTCGAACACGATTTTGTCGGTCGGCGAATCGAACACATAATGCAGCGCAATCGTCGCTTCCACAAAACCAAGGTTCGGACCGAAATGTCCGCCATGGACGCTCAGTTTCTGTATGAGCAGCGTGCGGATTTCTGCCGCAAGTGCGGTCAGCGCGTTTTCGTCCAGGTTCTTCACGTCTGCCGGACGATTGATTTTTTCGATATACATACAAGCCTCCGTGCCGCTTACCGCAGCAAAATAGGTATAAGATCTGTTCTGCCCGCCCGTTGCAGTGCCTCGCGCACCAGGCTGGCGTTTTCGCGCCGGTTAAACTGCACGAGCGCGCGTTGCAGGCGGCGTTCGTGTGCGCCCCGTGCCACGTAGATTTTTTCGAGCGAGCCGTCCGCGTTCTGCCGGTGCGGGTTCAGCCCCGTGTAGTACATGCAGGTGGAAAGGCTTCCCGGCGTAGGATAAAAATCCTGCACTTGGTCGGGGACGAAGCCCGTTTTTTTGAGGTAGAGCGCAACGTCAATCGCCTCGTTCAGCCCTGACCCCGGATGCGCGCAGATATAGTACGGCACGAGGTACTGCTTTTTGTGCAGGCGGCGGTTCATCTGCGCGTATGCGTCGGCAAACCGCTCATAGACGGCATGGGAACTTTTGCGCATGAGGCGGAGCACGTCGTCATTCACGTGTTCGGGCGCGACTTTGAGCTGTCCGCTGACGTGATGCTCGCACAGCTCGCGCAAAAACGTCTCATCGCTGTCCATCATCAGATAATCAAAGCGGATGCCCGATCGGACGAACACTTTTTTGACGCGGGGAAGCGCGCGCAGTTTGCGTAGCAGGGCGATATATTCCGTGTGGTCAACGGTGACGTTGGGGCAGGGATTCGTGCCGAGGCAGTCGCGGTGTGCGCACGCGCCGCGTTTTGCCTGCGCCGCGCACGCATCGTGGCGAAAATTCGCCGTCGGACCGCCCACGTCGTGGATGTAGCCTTTGAACGCGGGATGGTGCGTCATCTGTTCGGCTTCGCGGAGCAGGCTTTCATGGCTGCGGCTTTGGATTCTGCGCCCCTGATGAAACGTAATCGCGCAGAACGAACACGCGCCAAAACACCCGCGGCAGCTGATGAGCGAAAACTGCACTTCGGCAAGCGCGGGAACGCCCGTCTTGCCGTTTTCTGCGGTCGTGTCATACCGGGGATGCCACTGGCGCGTGAACGGCAGCGCGTAGAGCGCGTCGAATTCTTCCGTGGTGAGCGGCAATGCCGCTTTTTCCTGTACGACAAACCGCGCATCCGTCGGCTCAATCAGCACATGACCGTTGAGCGCGTCGGTGTTCTGTTCCTGCGTCAGATATGAGTGCGCGAACAGCGTCTTGCTTTCGTCGGTGTTCTTGCTGATGTCCGCGTATGACGGCAGCATGAGCGCGAGCGATTCGGGAACACGTCCCGACGACCATGTGTCCGCGTGGGGCGGCAGTTCTTCCGCTCTGCCCGTGTACCATACCGTTCCGCGCACGCCCCGGATCTGCCGCGCGGGAACGCCTTTTGCGAGCAGCGACGCAATCTCAAGCAACGAATGCTCGCCCATGCCGTACATGAGCAAATCCGCCTTGCTGTCCAAAAGGACTGAGCGGCGCACGGTGTTTGACCAGTAATCGTAATGGGCGGTGCGCCGCAGGCTCGCTTCAATGCCGCCGATGAGGACAGGCACGCCTTTGTAGGCTTCGCGGATTTTTGCGCAATACGTGATGATCGCGCGGTCGGGACGATGCCCCGCAACGCCGCCATGGGCATAGGCATCGTCCGAGCGCGGCTTGTTGTTCGCCGTGTAATTGGCGACCATGCTGTCCATTGCGCCCGCGCTCACTAGGAACGCAAGCCGCGGACGACCGAGCACGGTAAAACTTTCTGTCTTTTTCCAGTCGGGCTGGGCGATAATGCCGACCGTATATCCATGCGATTCAAGCAGGCGACCGAGGAGCGCGGCGGCGAACGACGCATGATCGACATACGCATCGCCGGAGACGAACACAAAATCAAGCTGATCAATGCCGCGCTCCAAAAGGTCTTGCTTGCAGACGGGAAGCAGCGGCACTTATCGTTCCTGCACGACCTCGGTCACTTCGGGGCAGGCATCTTTGAGATACCGTTCGATACCCATTTTGAGCGTCATCGTCGCCATAGGACAGCTTCCGCAGCTGCCGGTCAGGCGCAGATGCACGCGATTTTCGTCGTCAATGCTGACGAATTCCATATCGCCGCCGTCCGCCTGCAACTGCGGACGGAACATATCCAACGCTTCCTTTACGGTCGCTTCAAAATTTGCTTCAGCCATTCGGTACTCCTATTTTTCAGTATACCACAGATTTACTTGCTTAACAACGCATTCATCGCCTTGACGAAATCGGCGGGATTTTTCAGTTCCGCGCCGCTGACGAGCAATGCCTGGTCAAGCAGGACTTCCGCCACGTTTGCGATGTATGCCTCGTCGCTCGTTGCCTCAAGCGTCTTGACGATAGTATGGTCGCCGTTTACTTCAAGAATCGGCTTGACGGCACCCATACCCGCCTGTCCCATGGCGCGCATCATACGTTCCATTTGCAGGCTGGGGTCGTTTTCGTCCACCACGATGCAGCTGGGGCTGTCGCTCAGGCGTTTTGAGAGCGTTACGTCCTTTACGCGGTCGCCCAACGCCTTTTTGATTTTTTCCTGCACCGGCTTGAACGCGTCTGCTTTCTTTTTCGCCTCGTCCTTGTCCACGCCCAGCTCGTCGTCGCTGCCCGCGCGGTTCACGGCTTTCAGGTCAAAGTCTTTGTACTTCATGAGCGACGGAATCACGATGTCGTCGATGTCGTCCGCCATAATCAGCACTTCAAAGCCTTTCTTTTTGTACGCTTCAAGCAGCGGGGACGCGCGCAGGTTCTTTTCGTCGCTGCCCGTGATGTAGTAAATCGCCTTTTGGTCGGGCTTCATGCGCTGCACGTAGTCGGCAAAACTCGTCCAATGGTCGTCGCCCGTGCCGCTTTCGTCGGTCGATTTGAAGCGCACGATCTCGCAGATGTCGTCGCGGTTCGCGTAGTCGCCGTACAGGCCTTCTTTCATCGGGCGGTTGAACTGGCCGACGAACGTGTTCCAGGTTTCGATTGCTTTTTTGTCCTTGTCGTCCTGTTTTTCCACCTTGCGCGCCTTGTCTGCGGCTTCGCCCATTTTCCTGAATTCGGAAAGCAGTTTTTTGACGGACTGCGTTTTGATTGTCTCAAGGATGCGGTTCTGCTGCAAGATTTCGCGGCTCACGTTGAGCGGCAAGTCCTCGCTGTCAATGATGCCGCGCACGAATCGCAGGTAGGCGGGGAGCAGCTCGCGGTCGTCGTCGGTGATGAACACGCGCTTGACGTACAGTTTTACGCCGCTCTTGTAGTCCGCCTGATACATGTCGAACGGTGCGCGCTGCGGCACGTAGAACAGCGTGGTGTATTCCTGCGTGCCTTCGGCGTGCGTGTGCAGGTAGGTGAGCGGATCTTGCGTGTCGTGCGTGGTCGTCTTGTAGAATTCGTTGTAGTCGGCGGCTTTCAGCTCGCTCTTGCTGCGCTTCCACAATGCCGACGCGCTGTTCACCTGGTCGATTTTCTGCTCGCTGCCCGTGATGTTGCCTTTGTCGTCGTATTTATTCTGCACGTAATGCAAATAAATCGGGAACGCGATGTGGTCGGAATAGCGTTTGATCAGCTCTTCGATTTTCCAGCGGCTCGCGTAGTCCTTGCTGTCGTCATTCAGGTGCATTTCGATTGCAGAGCCGCAAGTCTCCGGCTTGTCAAAGCCGTATTTTTTGGCGAGGTCGCTGTCTGCGGCGATTTCTTCAATAGAATAAGCGTTCGTTCCGTCGCTCGACCACTTCCAGATTTTTCCGCTTTTGTCGCCCGCCTTGCGCGTGATGACGGTGATTTCTTTTGCCGCCATGAACGCGCTGTAGAATCCCACGCCGAACTGCCCGATGAGGTTTGATTCGCCCGCGTTCTTGTCCGCGGCGATTTTTTCGATGAACGCCTTTGTGCCGGAGCGGGCAATCGTGCCGAGGTTTGCGGTGAGGTCTTCGTCCGTCATGCCGATGCCGCTGTCCTGCACGACGAGCAGTTTGTCCGTTTCGTCAAAGCGGATGTCGATTCTCGGCTCGGTCTTGATGTCCTTGTAATTGTCGTCGGAGACGGTCAGGTATTTGAGCTTGTCCAAGGCATCCGACGCATTGGAGACGATTTCGCGCAGGAAGATGTCCTTGTTCGAATACATGGAATGGATAATCAGCTTGAGCAGCTGATTCACTTCGGTCTGAAACTGATAGGTTGCCATACGATTCCTTCTTCTGTGAAAAATATGCCGCGCGGACGGCGTGGCTCTCTTCAATAAAATACTAACAAACAGGCGAATTCGGCAAGGATTTTTTTTGCGGATGCGCCCTGTCGGCGGATTTTTTGCCCGCCGCGCGCTTGTGCGCTTATCAACGCCGCCGCATTGTGGTATACTTTTGTCATGCACAAACTTCCGCAGTCAAAACTTGCCGTCGGCATTATCGCACTCGACTTGGACGACACGCTGCTCGACAAAAATTTGCAGATTATGCCGCTTACGGTCGCCGCCTTGCAGTCGTGCGCCGCGCGGGGCATTTTTGTCGTGCTCTGTTCGGGGCGTGCCGAAAACGCGATTCTGCCCTACGTGCGCCGGCTGGATATTGCCGGCTCGCAGGCGGGACGCTACATCATTGCCATGAACGGGGCGACCATTTACGACATGCACGAGCGGCGGCAGATTTACGCGCGCACCGTTGACGGCGACGTGCTGCTGTACGCCTATCGTGAGGCCGAAAAACGCGGGCTTCCGTGCCAGACCTATGACCCGGCGACGATTTATCCGTCCAAGGACAACAAATGGACGCGCCTTGACGTGGAGCTGTGCGGGCTTTCCATGGAAGTGCGCCCCGATTTTGCCGATTTCATCAAGAACGGGCAGAGCAAAATGGTCATTCCCGGCGATCCTGCCGTGCTGCAAACATTGCAGGCCGATTTGAAGCGCGCGCTCGGCGACCGCGCGGTCATTTTTGTGAGCAAGCCGTATTTTTTGGAGATTATGCCCGCGCACAGCGGCAAAGGCGAGGCATTGCTGGAGCTGGCAAAGCGGCTCGGCATTCCGCCGGAACGGACGATGGCATTCGGCGACAGCATGAACGACGAAAGCATGATCCGGCTGGCGCACCACGGTGTTGCCATGCGCAACGCGCTGCCGTACATTCAGGAAGCCGCGCGTTACGTGACGGAGGACGACAACAACCACGACGGCGTAGGCAAATTCCTGCGCGACTGGGTGCTATGATTCGTTTTTCCGCGCCTGTGCGAACGTCTGCGTTACGCCGAGCGCGTCCAAAAGCCGGTCTGCCTCCGCGCGCGCCAACGACCGTGCCGTTCCGCCTGCTTTCCGCACCGCGCGGATGAGCAGGTTTTTGGGCGTGTGGCTTTCATCAATGAATTCCAGCACGGTCACTTTATAGCCCGCGTCTTCCAAGTACGCCGCCCGGAGCGCGTCCGTTGCCAGTGCCGCAAAGCGTTCTTTGAGGAGGCCATGCTTGAGCAGCGGCGCGAACGGCGAGGCGACTTCGGGGCGGGCGACCGTGCGGTAATCAAGCTGCGCGTTCAGTTCGTGCTGGCAGCAGGGAACGCTCAGAATGGCGGCGGCATGGTGGCGGACGGCGTAATCGAGCGCGTAGTCGGTCGCCGTGTCGCAGGCGTGGAGCGTCATCACGATGTCGGCTTCGCGCCCGTCGCCATAGTGCGCGATGTCTCCCACGGCAAAGCGGAGGTTCTTGCAGCCGCAGGATTCGGCGAGCGCGTTGCACCAGGCAACCACGTCTCCTTTCAGGTCAAGCCCCGTTATCTCGCAGTCGATGTGGCGGATTTCCGTCAGAAAATACTGCACCGCAAAGGTCAGGTACGATTTTCCCGACCCAAAGTCCACGATGCGCAGCGGATTCGGTCGTTCTGTGCCGGAATCGGCTTGTGCGCGGGCGGCAATCACGTCGTCCAGCACGTCGTCCACGTATTCCAAAAACCGGTTCACCTGCCGGAATTTGTCGTATTTTGCCGCGATGACTTTTCCCTGCGCGGTCATCACGCCCAGTCGGACGAGGAACGGAACGGGAACGCCCTCGCGCAGCAGATATGCCTTGGTGCGGTTTTCGCCCGCGTTTTCAGTCGGCACGGCTTGCTGTCCGTCGTGCGGCAGCGGCTTTGCAAGGCGCGTCGTCCGGCCTTTTTTGTTCGCCAGAATCGTGATTTCTTCGCGCTCCGTGCGCTCGACGCAGGAACGGAACGTCGTGCCTGCATGGGCAGACAGGAATGAATCCAGTTCTGCCGCCGTCATTTTTTGGTGGAAGACTTGCGTTTTGGTAAAGAGTTCCGCCGTGTATGCCGCGCCGCCGTCCGTGCTTGCCGCGCGGATTTTGACTTTGACGCGCACAATATCCCTGCCGAATGCCTCGCGAACGGCGGCGGTCGGTTTTGAGAGCGTGGCAGAAAGTATCATTGCTTTACGTCCTTTGCGTACACGCTCAGTCCCACGAGCAGGCAGCCCTGGATATACGGCAGCAGGTGTTCGTCAAGGAACGCGAGCAGCTCGTCGCTTTCTGCCCCCGGCTGAATGACAATGCACTTGAACGGCTTCTTGCACTCGCGCATGAGCGCAAGCCCCTGCGCCGGATTGATGCACAGGTCGATGATGTCAATCTCCCCGTCAATGTCGTTGAAACTGGCAAGCTCTTTTCCCACCGCATACACCGTGTAGCCGTGCTCAATCAGCCCCTGCTTAATCTGCGCGGCATATTTGTGCGGACGCACCGTGTCGCCCGCCACCGCAAACGACTGCTGCTGCATAATTTCTTTCAGATCCATGCTTTCCCCCGGAAAATGGCGATTATCCCATGATACGGAATAACGGTCGGTTTGTAAAGAAAACGGCGAGTTGGCGTTCCTGTCTGCGGGCATTCTGCAAAAAAAACATTTTTTTTTCAGAAAAAGTGGTAAAAATGATATTTTGATGTCTATAAGTAAGCGTGAGGCCGTTGGTCTTGTGTGCCGCTCCTTTTCCGCGTCGTCTTTCACGAAATCTTCCGTTAAAATCCTTTAGGGAATTGGTTCAAAAGATACAGTGTTTTAGACCAAATCCCCCTTGTGGCGCACGTGCCGCTGTTGTGCCGCGCGGGAACGGCGGCTATGTGTTCACCGCAGAACGCTCCCGCCGCAAATCCCAGTCCGCGCTGCTTTCCCCTCTATGCGAATGCGGCGTTTTGCGGTATACTGTGTCTTTAGATAGGAACTAGAGCATGAAAAGAACTGACATTAACAAGGTGCTGATTATCGGCAGTGGTCCGATTGTCATTGGGCAGGCGTGTGAATTTGACTATTCGGGGACGCAGGCGTGCAAGGCGTTGCGCGAGCAGGGGTACAAAATCGTGCTGGTGAACTCGAATCCTGCCACGATTATGACTGACCCGGTGATGGCGGACGCGACATACATTGAACCGCTCAACGTGGAGCGGCTGGCGCAGATTATCGAAAAGGAGCGTCCCGACGCGCTGCTTCCCAACCTTGGCGGGCAGACGGGGCTGAACCTTGCTTGCGAGCTGAACAAGGCGGGCATCCTTGACAAATACGGTGTCAAGGTGATTGGCGTGAACCTTGACGCGATTGAGCGCGGCGAGGACCGCGAGATTTTCAAGCAGACCATGCAGTCGCTCGGCATCGATACGCCGCGCAGCGACATCTGCCACACGGTGGAGGGCGCGGAAAAAATCGCGGCGGAAATCGGCTATCCCGTGGTGGTGCGTCCGGCGTACACGATGGGCGGGCAGGGCGGCGGCTTCTGCTACAACGTGGAAGAACTGCGCACGATCGTGTCGAACGGGCTGGATCTGAGCATGACGCGCCAGTGCCTGATTGAGGAGTCCATTCTAGGCTGGGAAGAGCTGGAAGTGGAGGTCGTGCGCGACAGCAAGAACCAGATGGTCGCCATTTGTTTTATCGAAAATATCGACGCGGTGGGCGTTCATACGGGCGATTCGTTCTGTTCCGCTCCGTTTATGACGATTGACAAGGCGTTGGAAGAGCGGCTCAAGGCGATGGCGTTCAAAATCGTGGAGTCGATTGGCGTTATCGGCGGCACGAACGTGCAGTTTGCGCACAATCCGCAGACGGGGCGCGTCGTGATTATTGAAATCAACCCGCGCACGAGCCGGTCTTCTGCGCTTGCCTCCAAGGCGACGGGCTTTCCGATCGCGCTCATTTCCGCAAAACTTGCCTCCGGGCTGACGCTGGACGAAATTCCTTACTGGCGCGACGGCACACTGGAAAAATACACGCCGGGCGGTGCGCCTGACGGCGATTATGTCGTCCTCAAATTTGCGCGCTGGGCGTTCGAGAAATTCCGGGGCGCGGAAGATTCGCTCGGCACGTCAATGAAGGCCGTGGGCGAGGTGATGGCAATCGGCAAGACGTTCAAGGAGACGTTCCAGAAAGCAATCCGCGGGCTGGAAAACGGTCGTCCCGGGCTTGGCTTTGCCAAGGATTTCCACAAGAAATCCGCCGACGAACTGTGCGAGCTGCTCAAGACGGCGAGCAGCGAACGCTATTTCCAGCTGTACGAGGCAATCCGCAAGGGCGTTCCGCTCAAAAAACTGCATGAGATTACCTATGTAAAAGAATATTTCTTGCAGCAGATGAAAGAGCTGGTCGATTTGGAAGAGGAGATGCTCAAGAATCCGGGGCGCGTTCCTGCTGACGACCTGCTTGCGCGGGCAAAAAAGGACGGTTTCAGCGATAAATACCTGAGCAAAATCCTGAAAGTGGCGGAAAAAGACATCCGCGCGCGCCGCAACGAGCTGGGCATTCGGGAAGCGTGGCTCGCCGTTCCCGTTTCCGGCGTGGAGAACGCGCATTATTATTATTCCACGTACAACGACACGGACAAATCGGCGGCATCCGACAACAAGAAGAAAATCATGATTCTTGGCGGCGGACCGAACCGGATCGGGCAGGGCATCGAATTCGACTACTGCTGCTGTCATGCGGCAATGCAGCTCAAGGAAATGGGCTATGAGACGATTATCGTCAACTGCAACCCGGAGACCGTCTCCACCGACTATGACACGTCCGACAAACTGTACTTTGAGCCGGTTACCACGGAAGACATCTTGCAGATTTATGAGAAAGAAAAGCCGCTCGGCGTTATCGTGCAGTTCGGCGGGCAGACTCCGCTCAACATTGCGCGCGAGTTGCAGGAAAACGGCGTGCGTATTCTTGGCACGTCAATCGACGCGATAGATATTGCCGAAGACCGCGACTTGTTCCGCAAGATGATGGACAACTTGCAGATTCCCATGCCCGAAAGCGGCATGGCGGTCGATTTTGACGAGGCAAAGGCGATTGCGGACAAAATCGGCTATCCGATTATGATTCGCCCGTCGTTCGTGCTCGGCGGGCGCGGCATGGAAGTGATTTACGACGAAGGCACGTTGCGCGAGTACGTGGCAAAGGCTGTCGGCGTGACCCCCGACCGTCCGCTGCTGATTGACCGTTTCCTGAAAAACGCGCTAGAGTGCGAGGCCGACGCGCTGGCGGACGGTACGCACGTTTACATTCCTGCGGTGATGGAACACGTGGAGCTTGCGGGCATCCATTCAGGGGACAGCGCGTGTGTCATTCCGCCCGTTTCTATCCGCGCGGAAAACATCGAGACGATAAAGGAATATACCCGGAAGATTGCGGAGAACCTGCACGTGTGCGGCCTGATGAACATGCAGTACGCCATTGAGAACGGCAAAGTCTACGTGATTGAGGCGAATCCGCGCGCGAGCCGCACCGTTCCGCTCGTGTCAAAAGTCTGCGACACGCAGATGGCACGATTGGCGACCCGGCTCATGCTCGGCGAATCGTTGCAGAGCCTGGGACTGAAAGACAAGGTGATTCCGTATTTCGGGGCGAAAGAGGCCGTCCTGCCCTGGGCGCGCTTCCCCGGCGTTGACCCGATTCTGGGGCCGGAAATGCGTTCCACGGGTGAAGTGCTCGGCATGGCGGAAACGTATCCGCTCGCGTTCTACAAGTCGCAGGAGGCTGCCGGCAGCGCATTGCCGCACGCGCCCGCCGCTTGGGAGAACAAAAAAGTGCTTATCTCACTGAGCGACAAAGAGGGGCAGAAAGAGCAGGTGCTGACGATCGGAAAGACGCTTGCCGATTTGGGCTTTACGCTGTACGGCACCAAAGGCACAGCGGATTTCTTTGGTACGCACGGCATCAAGTGCGAGCTGGTGAACAAAATCGGCGGCGGCAGGCCCGATGTTATCGACATGATTCTGAACAAGGAAGTCTGCCTCGTCATCAATACGCCCAAGGCAAAGCGCAACTATGCCGAAGACCGCAAGACGATCCGCAAGGCGTGCCTCAAGTACAAAGTGCCGTACATCACGACGCTTGCGGGCGCGCTAGCGGCGGTGCGGGGCATTGCGGCGGTGCGGAACGGCAACGGCGGCGAAGGCGGCGTAAAATCGTTGCAGGCGTACCACGCGATGATTCGGTAGGGGCGGCGGCTCTTGGGAGAACGATGTATGCCTGCAACAGAAAAGGTGACCAAAGAACGAATTATCCGCGCGGTGCTTGAGTCTGCGTTCGCCAAGAGCGTGGGCGGCACGTCGCTCGCGGATATTTCGGAAAGACTGGGAATCAAAAAAGCGTCGCTGTACAATCATTATGAAAGTCGCGACGCGATGATTGACGATACGGTTGCCTATTGCGGCGATACGTTGCGCAAAATGCGTTTTATTCCTGCGGACATGGCGGCGACCGCGCAGAAATATCCTGCCGAAACCGTGCTCAAAGGCATCGCAAACCGCTGGTTCAAACTGCACGAAAAAGAGCCGCTGTTGCAGGTGTTTGTCTTTCTTGAGAGCGAAAAATATTTTTCCAATCAGGCGGCCGCCATTGCCGCGGAAATGCGCGAGGCGTTGATCAAGCAGGGCGAACTCGCGCTCAAAAGCCTTTCCGACGCGCAAAAAATCAGGCCGTTGGACGACGCGGGCGTGTGGCAGTATGCGGTGCTGTTCGTGGGTGCGCTCCACGACTTGCTCGATTCGTACCTGACCGACAAAAAAGTGAGCATCCGTTCGAATCCTGAGACCGGCTCGGACACGCTGTTTGCCGCCCCTGCCGACGAGCCTGATTTTGCCGAAATCGATGGGATAATCGACCATTTCTGCGCGCTGCTCAAACACTGATTCGTGCGGATGGTTTCATTTTCGGTAGCAATTTTACAAGCCGTGTAGTATAATCGAACGATATGCCGCAGCAGAATCGTTTTGAAAATCCGCTTATCGTTCAGAGTGACCGCACGTTGCTGTTGGACGTTCATGCGCCCCGGGCGGACGAATGTCGCAACGCGCTCATTCCGTTTGCCGAGCTGGAGCGTTCTCCCGAACATCTGCATACGTACCGCCTCACGCCGCTGTCGCTGTGGAATGCGGCGGGCGCCGGATTTTTTCCCGAAGATGCCGTGGCGGTGCTGCGTGAATTTGCCCGCTATGACGTGCCGCAGTCCGTTGAGCAATGGATTCGTGAGACGGCGGGGCGGTTCGGCAAGCTGCGGCTGATTCCCGCGCCGTCGGTCGCCGTGCCGTGCCGCCCGTCGGCAATCGTCGCGCCTGACGCTGAGAACACGAAGGCGGCAGAAATCGAAGCGGCGTATCTGTATTTGGTAACGGAAAGCCGCGCCGTGTTCAAGGAAATTGCGGCGAGCGTTCTGGTCAAAAAGCAGCTGCTCACGAGCGTGCCGTATCGTGCGCCGCAAAAAGATGCCGCCGCCGTGAGCGATGACGAAAAGCGGCAGTGTTTTCTGCTCGCGCTGACCGACCGCGGCACGATTAAACAGGAACTGCTCAAAATGGGCTGGCCGGTCAAAGACGACGTGCCGATGACCGACGGCGAGCCGCTGGCACTGTCGCTGCGGACGACCGCGCGGAGCGGAAAGCCGTTTGCCGTGCGCAAATATCAGGCGATGGCGGCGCAGGCGTTGGTGGGAAACAAGGGCGCGGGCACGGGATTCGGGACGATTGTGCTGCCGTGCGGCGCGGGCAAGACAGTCGTGGGTATGCAGGTGATGGCGTTGCTCCAGACGAGCACGCTTATCGTTACGACGAACGTTACTGCCGTGCATCAGTGGATAGACGAGCTTTTGGACAAGACCGATTTGACTGCCGACCAGATTGCCGAGTACACGGGCGCGCGCAAGACGATTCGCCCGGTTACGGTGGCGACCTACCAAATCCTTACCTGGCGGCCGGAGAAAGACGGCCCGTACCCGCATTTTTCGCTGTTCCGGGAGCGCGACTGGGGGCTGATTATTTATGATGAGGTGCACATGCTTCCCGCGCCCGTGTTCAGGGTGGTGGCCGAGATTCAGGCGGTGCGGCGCGTGGGGCTGACAGCGACGCTTGTGCGCGAGGACGGCTTGCAGGGAAATGTGTTCAGCCTGGTCGGGCCGAAGCGATACGACGTGCCGTGGAAGGACTTGGAGGCGGACGGCTGGATTGCGAGCGCGGAATGCGTGGAAATCCGCCTTGACTTGGACGGCGCGGCGGAAATTGAATACGCCGTGGCAGAGCCGCGCAAAAAACACCGCATTGCGAGCGAAAATCCCGCAAAACTTGCCGTGGTGCAGGAGCTGGTGCGCCGCTTTCCCGACGACAAGGTGCTGATTATCGGGCAGTACCTTGACCAGTTGAACGAGATTGCGCGGCTGCTTTCCGCGCCGATTATCACGGGAAAAACGCCCAACGACGAGCGGGACGTGCGCTATGCCCAGTTCCGCGCGGGCGACATTCGGGTGCTGGTCGTGTCCAAGGTAGCGAATTTTGCGATTGACCTGCCCGACGCGAGCATGGCGATTCAGGTGAGCGGCACGTTCGGCAGCCGGCAGGAAGAGGCGCAGCGGCTGGGCAGGATTCTGCGTCCCAAGGAGCGCACGTCCCGGTTTTTTACGCTCATCACGCGCAACACTGTGGAAGAGGATTTCGGGTCGAACCGGCAGAAATTTCTGGCGGAGCAAGGCTACGCCTACCGGCTGATCCGCTACAAGACGGCGGACGATTTGGACGCGGTGGCGGGGGAATGCGTCGCGCGGATTAAGGCGTAGCGGCCGGCGGAATTTTGTGGGGTTTTAGGGGCGCGCCCCTAGGAGAGGGGGTAGCGGACAAGGCAACAAAGCGCAGCGGCTTGCCTTGGGAGCGAGGGGGAGACTTCCCCCGTTGGAGATGACAGATGAAACAGAATGAGTTGCATGTTCAGCGTATCATCGATTGGCGGGAGAGCATGGCGACGCTGCCGGATGCGTATTTTTTTGAGCTGATGCGGATGTATTTGGGGGAGGTGCGTACGCCGTACAACAAGACCAAGCTGATTGAGGAGCTGGGGGCGTTTTTGCGCAAGGAGGAGAACCGGCGGACGCTCGTGTCGTTGCTGAGCGAGGACGACGTGCGGCTGGTGTGCGCGGTGTGGTTTATTCAGAACGCGACGCAGGAAAAGGTGGCGGCGTTTTTTGGCGAGGAGCAGCCTTTTGCGGCGGTGTACGAGCGGCTGCTGAATCTGGAGGAGCGGCTTATCGTGTACCGGCACGATGACGCGGCGTCGGGGAAAACGATTGTCAGCGTGAATCCGATGTTGGAGGACGTGCTGCTGCCGTTTTTGCGGCGGTCGGTGCTGTTTTCGCCGCCGGTGGTCGCGGAATTGGAAACGGTGCGGGGCGCGACGGTTTCGCCCGAGCTGCTTGCGGCGTACTGTTCGTTTTTGTTGGTGACGGGCGACGTGTGCAAGGCGGACGGTTCGTTCAAGAAACGGGCGGCGACGGTGCTAGAATCGATTTTTCTGCAGAATGTGGCGGCGTTGCATCGCGTGACGCGGGCGTTCATCAATCTTTCGGTTTTAAAGGACGATACGACGGGCTTTGCGCTTGACGGCGACAAATTGGAGTCGTTTGCGGAGTTGGACGAACTGAGCCAGTGCGCGCTGCTGTGCGTGGCGGCGAGCGGGCGGTTCAGCCGGAGCGGCTTGGTGCGGCAGGCGCAGTTGCTGCTTGAAGTGGCGGCGGGCATTCCTGAGTCGGGGTATACGCGGCCGCTTTTGCTGCGGGCGGCGTTTTTGGCGGCGGAAAAAGACGGCGACATTTCGGACAGCGCGCCGATTGGTCAGATGAGCCGCTTTTCGTCAATGCTTTCCCGTTCCCGTGCCGTTGAAAGCAGGGGATTTGCGGGCGCGGATGCCGCTGCCATGGTTGACCGGCTGATTGACGACGCGGTGCTGGTCGGCATTCTTGCGGAAAAAGGAAAGACGGCGGACGGCGAGCCGATTTTTGTGCCGGGCAGTGTCCTGTCCGACGACCCGCGCCCGGTTGACCCGCCGTTCCCCAAAGTGCTGAACATTGACGCGGGATTTACGGTGACGCTGCTTCCCGGACTTCCGCTGCGCGCGCTTTTGCCGCTGATGTCGTTTTTGGACGTGGTGCAGTTTGATACGGCGGCGCAGTTTTCAATCAGCAAGAAATCGGTCATGCGGGCATTTGACGCGGGCATGTCCGCGCGGCAGGTTTTGGATTTGCTCGCCGCATACTGCCCGTATGACGTGCCGCAGAATCTGCGCGTCTCTTTGGACGACTGGAGCAATGCGTATGCGTCCGCCGCGCTGTACAAAGGCTATGTGCTGCACGTGAGCGCGGAGCATGCCGCCGCCGTGGAGCGGAATACTGCCGTTGCGCGGCACATCATGGCGACGCTCGCGCCGGGAATCTATGTGCTTGACGTGCAGGACGACGAGAGCGCGCGGGCGATTATCGCGAAAAGCCGGCTCGATTTTGTCGGCAAAATCAAAACCGTGCCGCAGAAAAAAGAAATCGTCAGGTTTCCGACCGTGTGGTTCGACCGCCCCGCGCGCGCGGAACATGACGACGAGCCGTTTTCTGCCGTCTCTCCCGAATCCGTGCGGGCGCGGCATGGCGACCTCATGCGCGCCGAACTGGAAAAACTGCGCCTCACGCCGGAGCAGAAAGACGGGCTGCTTGAGCGCATTGAGCGCAACATTATTCTGCACCCCGCGCAGTTGCGCGGCGACAGCGTTCGTTTGGAGCAGACGCAGGCGGGTGCCATGGATTTTTTTGGGAAAGTCCGCGTGATAGAGAACGCACTCGGCTCCGGCTCTATGGTCGCGCTGGAATACGAAAATCCCGACGACTCGGCGGGCGCGGGCATCGTCTTTGTGGGGAATCCGCTCGGCATGGAAAAACACGGCGGCGATTCGCTCGTCCGCATGGAAGTGATTCCCGGGCATGAGGAAAAACTGCTTTCCGTGGGAAAAGCCCGCTTTGTCAGGCGGATTCGCGGGAGCGTGCTGAAATAATTACTGAATAATTACTGTAAGAGCATATTGTCGTTGGTCACGTTTTTTATCGTGCGGAAACGCTGAATGAGCGCGTCCATGGTCAGCTTTGATTTTTCTTCTGCGTCGATGTCGAGCAGGATCGTGCCGCTGTCCATCATCAGCAGGCGGTTGCCGTAGTCGAGCGCGTGCTGCATATTGTGCGTGACCATCATCACGGTCAGCCCGTAGTCGCGGGCAAACTGGAGCGTGAGCCGCATGACGATTTCCGCGTTGGTGGGGTCGAGCGCGGCGGTGTGTTCGTCGAGCAGGAGCAGGTCGGGCTTGCTCATCACTGCCATCAGCAGCGTGAGTGCCTGCCGCTGTCCGCCGGAAAACTGGTCAACGTTGTCGCTCAGGCGGTTTTCCAGCCCCATGTTCAGCACGGCGAGCTGCTCGCGGAACTGCGCGCGCATTTGGTTGTTCAGGCTGATGCGCAGGCCTTTCGCGCCTTTCTTCGCACAAATCATCATGTTGTCCTCAAGGCTCATCCTGCCCGCCGTTCCCAGCAGCGGATTCTGAAAAATCCGCCCGATGTACCGCGCCCGCCGGTATTCGGCATCTCTGGTGATGTCCTTTGCGTTGCCGTCCCCGTTACGGTCAAGCAGGATGCGCCCGTTGGTCGGCGGCAGCGTTCCCGCAATCACGTTGTACAAGGTGGATTTTCCTGCGCCGTTCGAGCCGATGACGGTGATAAAATCGCCCCGCCTGATGTTCAAATTGATGTCTTTGAGCGCGTTGTTTTCGTCCGGCGTATGCGCGTTGAATGTCATGCCGATATGCTCAAGCGTCAGCATCATGTGTCTCCTCGTTTCGTTCATGCGCCCGCGTTCCCCGGTCGTTTCAGGTGCGTTTTGAGCCAGCCCGTCACGTCCGTTTGGCTCACGATCAGGCAGACGATAATCAGCAGGCCCGTGATCAGTTTGAGGTCGTTGCTGTTCATGCCGATTGTGTAGCCGTAGCGGCGCGCGAGGAACATCAGCGCGCGGTACAAAATCGAGCCGAGCAGTACGCGCAACGTCTGCACGGCAATTTTGTTGGACGACAAAATAAATTCGCCGAGCATGAGCGATGCCAAGCCGGAAACGACCACGCCCGTGCCGCTCCCCACGTCGGCAAATCCGGCGTACATGGCGAACAGTGCGCCGCTCATTGCCGCAAGCCCGTCGCCAAAGCAGATGCCCACGCCGCGCACGAA
>CAMWTK010000004.1 GCA_947177175.1 uncultured Treponema sp. | reverse complement strand
CTCTACGGGGACGAAAAAAAACGCCGCCCGAAAAACCAGCCGACGCCGCCCGCCAAAGAGCCGACAAAGCCTGCCGAAGAACCGCCGCCCGTCGCGCCGGAGACAAATTCCGGCCTTGAGATAGACCCCGACGATCAATTCGGCATTGAGCCGGAGACCGGCTTTTATTCCGGGGCAGACATTGATTTTGCGGCGGAATCTGACTCCGGCCTTGAGCCGGACACCGCAGAGGATGCCCTGCCCGAGGTCGAACCAGAACCCGAGCCGGAGCAAGAAATCGAGCCGCCCCTGGACCCGGAACCCGAAATTGCGGCCGAGCCGGAGCCGGAAATTCCCGAACCGCCAGTCGTCCCGCCGGAGATGCCGAGCGAGCCGCCGGAACCGTACCAATCGGTCTACCTGCTGGATTACCTGGAACTTGACCGCGAAGCCCAGCACGTTCCCGAAAGCGCGTTCGACCCGAACGCCGGGCGGTATCAATTTATAGAAAATGCCGACGCAAAAGATGCCGAAGGCCGCACCCTCTTAATGAAAGCCGCGCGCGACGCGAACATCGGCATGATAGAGAACCTCCTGTATTCCGAGGCGAATGTCAACGCGGCCGACAATGACGGTTGGACAGCGCTCATGTTTGCGGCGCGTTTCTCGGACAGTCCCCGGACGGTGGAACTGCTGCTGAACGCGGGCGCGCAGGCGCAGGCGGAGAACAACTACGGCATCACCGCGCTGCTCCTCGCCACGGGATTCTCCCGGAACACGCAGGTCGTCTCCCGGCTGCTGGAAAAACGCTCGGTCGCGGAAAAAGAAGTGCTCGCCGCGTTCATCTACGGCATTACCAACGAAGTGTCCCCCGCAATCCTGCAACTGTTCATCGACAAAGGCATCGCCATCAACGCGCCTTACGAAGGCAAGACGGCGCTCATGTACGCCGCCGAAAACAACACGTCCACGGCGACGATACAATGGCTTTTGGCGCACGGCGCGCGCGCGCACTACAAAACCACGACCGGGCAGACCGCATTCGACTTTGCGCGCGCGAACAGGCGGCTGCCGAAAGATGCCGTATACTGGTCGCTCAACGCAAGCGGGGCGCACCGATGAGGATTACGGGCGGCGCGCTTGCCGGCAGGATTATCCGCTGCCCCGACGGCATCATCCGCCCCGCCATGGACCGGATGCGCGAGTCCGTCTTTGCCATACTGGGCGACCTGAGCGGCGCATCGTGGCTTGACATGTTTTCCGGCAGCGGCACGGTGGCGATCGAAGCCGTCTCGCGCGGGGCGACGGACGTGCAGCTGTGCGAAAAAGACCGAATCAAGGCGGACACGATACTCGAAAACGTCGCGGTGACCGAAAAAGAGCTGGGCATCAAAATCGGCTGCCATTTTATGGCGGCGGAACTGTTCCTGAAACGCTGCAAGGACCAGTTCGATTACATTTTCTTTGACCCGCCGTTCCCCTATAAATTCCGCATGGATCTGCTCAGGACGACGGACCGGCGCGGGCTGCTGCGCGACGGCGGCACGGCACTCATCCACTTCCCCGAAGAGGACGGGCTGCCCGACCGCATCGGCGGCCTCGTATTGACCGACAGCCGGCGGTACGGCCGCTCCATCGTGAATTTTTATCAGAAAAAACCGTCAGAAACCGCTTGACAAACTGAAAATCTGTGATACGATGATTCCATAAAAATATGATAGGTAAAAATTGTGGATGCTGATGAATTCAAAAAGGTTGTGCACCGACACGAAATCCCCGACGGATTCATAAAAGTAACCGACCGGCCGATCGGGACGCTCAGCCCCGAACAGAAAGTCGCCCTGAACCGAAAAGGCAACGTGCTGTTCAACGAGGGGAACGTCGATGCGGCACGGCGCATTTTCGTCACGACGGGATATTCGGACGGACTGACGCGCATCGGTGACGCTTACGGCAAAAAGAACGAGGACCTGACGGCACTGAAATACTACGTCCTGGCGAACAACGCACGGAAAACAGGACCGCTGTACGAAAAGCTGGCACACATCGTTTCGGTCATGCTCAAAGAATGACACGGCATCCAAACGGGCGAGGTAAAAAATGACGGACACATTGGCAAGAGACACTGCTTCCCGGTTCGTACCGGCGGCAGACGAAAACGGAAGACAGCCGAACGACATTGCGGAACTCTCAAAGCGGGGCTACCAGCTCCTGAAAGAAAACCGCATTGCCGAGGCAAAGGACGCATTCAGCAGGATTCTCGTGATGGAGGCGGACAACAACTACGCGCTGGTCGGGCTGGGCGACAGCGAGCGCAAGCAGAACCGCTTCCGCGAGGCAATCACCTATTACCAGCAGTGCCTGGATGCCCACCACGGCAACAATTACGCGCTGTTCGGCCTTGCGGACTGTTACAAGGCGCTCAACCAGTATGACAAGGCAATCGCCATCTGGGAGCAGTACCTGACCCATGACAACCGCAACGTCACCGTCCTGACGCGCGTCGCCGACGCATACCGGAAAATCCGCGACTTCAAGAAATCAAAGGAGCTGTACCTGCACGTGCTCGACATGGAATCCCACAACGCCTACGCGCTCATCGGGCTGGGACACCTCCACTACGACTTCAAGGAATACAAGGACGCGCTCTACTACTGGACGCAGATGCTCGAGCGGAACGATTCCACGGCGGATATCCGCGTGCTCACCTCGATCGGGAACTGCCACCGCAAGCTGAAGACGTTTGACCAGGGCGTACCGTACTTTGAGCGCGCGCTCAGCATCGACCCAAACAACTTCTACGCGCTGTTCGGCCTTGCGGACTGCTATCGGGGCATGAACCAGCAGTATCGCTCCGTGGAATACTGGAACAGAATCCTAGAAAGCGACCCCAAGAACAAAGTGATTCTGACGAGGGCGGGCGATGCGTACCGAAACAGCGGCGACTTCAAGACGGCGGCGGCCTATTACAACAAGGCGATGGACATCGACTTTGACATCTATGCCGCGCTCGGCCTCGCGCTCATCTGCAAGGGCGAAGGCAAATACGACGAGGCGATTGAGCGGCTGACGGCGCTCATCCGCGACGACAAGAAAAACTACCGCCTCTACATCGACCTCGCGGACTGCTACCTCAAGGTGGACAAGCGGTACGAGGCAGTGGAGACCTTGCAGGCGTTCCGGCGGCAGGGACTGCGCAACCAGGCGATAAACGATATGCTCGAAAGCATCGCATGATGACGGACGAAACGCAATCCGCCGAAAAACCCACGCTCACCGGGCTGCTCGCCGACGAAATCACGGAGCGGATGGGAATAACGCCCGCGTTCCGCGGCAGGCAGATTTTCGCCTGGATTGGAAAGGGCGCGGAATCCTTTGCCGCCATGACCAACCTCCCCGCCGCGCTGCGGGAAGAGCTCGCCGGAAAAGCCCTGCTCCGCTCGACAACCGTAAGCAAAGTGCTGACCGACCGCGACGGCACGATAAAACTCCAAGTCATGCTCGCCGACGGACGCGCCGTAGAGACCGTCCTGCTCACCGACCGCGACGGACGCAAAACGGCGTGCGTCTCAAGCCAGGCCGGCTGCGCGATGCGGTGCGCGTTCTGCCAGACCGGTCAGCTGGGATTTGCGCGCAACCTGACGGCGGCAGAAATCGTGGAGCAGTTTTTGCACCTGGAAAAACACGCCGGTACGCTGGACAACATCGTCTTTATGGGCATGGGCGAGCCGATGACGAACCTCCCCGCCGTGCGCAAGGCAATCGCCGTGCTGACCGACAAAGACGGGCGTGGGCTTTCCGCGCGCCGGATTACGCTCTCCACGTCGGGGATCATCGCGGGCATCTACGACCTCGCGGACAACGGTCCCCACGTCCGCCTTGCCGTCTCGCTTACCACGGCGGACGCGGACCTGCGCGAAAAGCTGATGCCCGTGGAAAAGACGAATCCGCTCCCCGACCTGCGCGAGGCAATCGGCTACTACGCAAGAAAAACGGGCCGGCGCGTCACGCTGGAGGCCGCCCTGCTCCACGGCACGAACACGGGAGACCAAAGCGCGCGGAACTTAATCGCATTCGCCCAAGGACTCGACGTACACGTCAACCTGATTCCGTGGAATCCCGTGGAAACGCTCGCCTTTGCCGAGCCGACCGCCGCAGAATGCCGGCACTTCGCGGCGCAGCTGCAACGGGCAGGACTGAACGTCACGGTCAGGATGCGGCGCGGGCGCGAAATCGGCGGGGCATGCGGGCAGCTGGGCAAGACCGTCGCGGACACCATCGCCGCGGACGAAAATCGCTGATTTTCCGTGTTGCAAATTCGGCGTTTTATGGTTATAGTATATGGTGACAGTAAGGAGCATCTGAAATGCAGAAGAAGATTTATGTCGTGGGTATGTTCGATGACGATACGGCGGGAAAAGTTCAGGCAGCAGTCAGCGGCGTTGCAGGTGTCACCTCGTGCGTCACGTCCGCAGAAAAATCGCAAGTGCTCGTTGACTTTGAAGGAAGCATTGAGGATGCCATAAACGCCGCCATTGCAGGCACAGGCGTAGAAGTTTTGGGCTGACCATGAAAATCACCGTACTTGACGGCCACGCGGCAAATCCCGGCGACGTAAGCTGGGACGCAATCAGAGCACTGGGAGACGTTACGGTCTACGACCGTACGCCGCGCGAAAAAATCATTGAGCGCATTGCGGACAGCGACATTATTCTTTTGAACAAAATACCGATTACGCGCGATATTGTCGCGCACTGTCCGTCGCTCCGCTACATCGGTGTCCTTGCCACGGGATACAACGTGGTCGATACCGCCGCTTGCCGCGAAAAGGGTATTACCGTAACCAATATTCCCGCCTACAGCACCGAAGCCGTGGCGCAGCACGCGTTCGCCTTTCTCCTTGAATTCACGAACCGGGTGGCGGCGCATTCTGCGTCCGTGCATGACGGCGACTGGACAAAATGCCCCGACTTCTGCTACTGGCTCTCCCCGCTCACCGAGCTGCGCGGAAAGACCATCGGCATATTCGGCTTCGGCACTATCGGGCGGAAAGTCGCGGAAATCGCGCATGCGTTCGGCATGAACGTCATCGTCCGCACGCACGGCGAACGCTCATACACCGGCGGCGAAAAAGCAGTCTCAACCGAGGCGCTGTTCGAGCAGTCCGATGTCGTTACCCTGCACGCCCCGCTGACCGCAGAGACGGAAAACCTCGTGAACGAAACAACGCTCGCGCTCATGAAGCCGACGGCGTACCTCATCAACACCGCGCGCGGCGGACTGGTCGATGAGCGCGCGGTGCGGGACGCGCTTGACGCAAATCGGATCGCGGGCTACGCGGCGGACGTGGCGCGCGACGAGCCGATGAGCGCGGACTGCCCGCTCCGCAACGCGCCGAACTGCCTGATTACCCCGCACATCGCCTGGGCACCGCGCGAGACGCGGGAACGGCTGCTCGCGGCCGCCGCAGAAAACATCGCGGCATTCCTGCGCGGCAAGCCGCAGAACGTCGTGAACTGACGGAAAGCGGTGCAATGCTTGACAAAGATTTTACTGGCAGTTAAACTGCTTTAGTATTTTTAAATTTATTGTTTGGAGATAGTATGGGAAAGACAATAGCTCAAAAAATTTTCGACGCGCACTTGGTGGATTCGCCCTATCCGGGGACTTACGTCCTCAAGCTTGACCGGGTGTTCTGCCATGAAATCACCACGCCCGTGGCAATCAACGACCTGATCGACCGCGGCAAGGACAAAGTGTTCGACCCGACCAAAATCAAGGCGGTCATCGACCACGTAACGCCCGCAAAGGACAGCAAGACGGCCGAGCAAGGAAAAATCCTGCGCGACTGGGCGCACCGCAACGGCATCAAGGATTTCTTCGACATCGGCGCGAACGGGGTCTGCCACGCGATTTTCCCGGAAAAAGGATTCGTGCGCCCCGGCTACACGGTCATCATGGGCGACAGCCACACCTGCACCCACGGCGCGTTCGGCGCGTTTGCGGCAGGCGTGGGCACGACCGACCTTGAGGTGGGCATCCTGAAAGGAGTCTGCTCGTTCCGAGAGCCGAAGTCAATCAAATTCGTGCTGAACGGAACGCTGAAGCCCGGCGTGTACGCGAAAGACGTCATCCTGTTCCTCATCGGAAAAATCGGCGTGAACGGCGCGACCAACTGCGTCGTCGAATTTACCGGACCGGTCGTCGATGCCTTTGACATGGAAGCGCGCATGACCTTGTGCAACATGGCGGTGGAAGCCGGCGGCACGAGCGGCATCTGCTTCCCCGACGAAAAGACCGTGGACTACCTGTGGGATTTCATCAAGGACGAATACAAGACCAAAGAAGCCGCCCTCGCCGACTACGCGCAATGGAAGGACGATGACGACGCGACCTACGAGAAAGTCATCACGCTCGACCTGAGCGACCTTGAGCCGGTCTGCACCGTCGGCTACAAGCCCGACCAAATCAAAAAAGTGTCCGAAATGGCAGGAACGAAAGTCAACCAGGTGTACATCGGCTCGTGCACCAACGGCAGGATCAGCGACCTGCGCGTGGCGGCGGGCGTGCTCAAAGGGCATCACCTCGCGGACGGCGTACGGGGTATCGTCAGCCCCGCCACGCCGAAAGTCTACCAGATGGCACTGGACGAAGGGCTAATTTCGGTTTTCATGGACGCGGGATTCTGCGTGACCAATCCGACCTGCGGCGCGTGCCTCGGCATGTCGAACGGTGTCCTTGCGGCGGGCGAAGTCTGCGCGTCAACGACAAACCGCAACTTCAACGGAAGAATGGGAAAAGGCGGCATGGTTCACCTGATGAGCCCTGCCACGGCGGCGGCGACAGCCATCGCAGGAACGATAACAAACGCATCGATCTACAAGGGGTAAAGGAATGAAAACTTTTGGCGGAAACGTACTTTTTTTGGATCGCTCGGACATCAACACCGACGAGATTATCCCGGCAAAATACCTGACGGAAATCTCAAAGCAGGCGCTCAAGCCGTACCTGCTCGAAGACCTCAAGCTGGACGGCTTCAATCCCAAGACCGACCTCAAAGACAAGAAAGTCATCATCACGCGCGACAACTTCGGCTGCGGATCGAGCCGCGAACACGCGCCGTGGGCGCTTGAGGCGAACGGCATTTACTGCGTGATCGCGGCGAATTTCGCGCGCATCTTCCGGCAGAATATGTATAACTGCGGGCTGCTCGCGCTCGATATGTCAAAGAAAGACATCGAAGATATGTTCCGCACGTTCGCCGACAAAGACACCGAATGCAAGATCAAGCAGGGCGATGACGGCACCTGGAAAGTCAAGCTGATAGCCGGATCGTTCTCCAAAAGCTATCCGTTCAAGCTGGACGGCTTTGAGAAAGCCCTCATCGAGGACGAAGGCTGGGTCGGCTTCGCGGAGAAAAAATACTAGCACACGGTACGGACGGCACACGCCGTCCGTGCTCATTTCCGCACGACGCGGCCGTTTTTCTCCAAATAATCGATAATAAGCGAAACAATCTGCTCGGGCGTGCGCGTCGCCGTGTCAATCTTGAGGTCGGCGAACTCATACTCGTCGTTGTCAATGCCGTAGAGTTTCAGGTAGCGCGCGCTGTCCTCGCGGTCGCGCATGGCGGTAAAATCCTTTATCTGCTGGAGGTCGCCGCCCTCGCGGTTCAGAATGCGCTTGGCGCGCGTGTCGTCGCTCGCAATCAGGTAGACCTTGACATCCGCCTCTTTGAGCATCCAAATGGCAAGCCGGCTTCCGAGCACGCAGCTTTCCGCACGGGCAAGCTCCACCTGCCGGGTGTCCACGGCGCGGTCGTAGCGGTCGTCAGTCCGGGCGTTCTCAATCACCTGCGCGAGCGTCAGACCTTTCTCGGCGGCGAGCTGCCGGAACGTGAAATTTATCAGCGTGATGCCCAGTTTTTCGGCAAGCAGCGTACTGACGGTCGTGTTCCCGCAGCCTGACTTTCCGCTGATGGCGACGCGCAGCGTCGTATTCGGTACAAGGGTGTATTCTGACATAATGCTCCTACTCGACATTCTTGCATTGTTCGCGGATATTTTCAAGGGCATCCTTTGCGGTTATGACCACCTGCCCCACTTCCGCAAACTGATTCTTGCTGCCAATCGTGTTGATTTCCCGGTTCGCTTCCTGACAGATAAAATCGATGCGCTTTCCAGGCGCGGACTGCTCGCCGAACGCATTCCTGAGCGCGGCAAGATGGCTGCGTAGGCGGACGATCTCTTCGTTTATCGTGTACCTGACGAGCATCGCGGCAATCTCCTGCATGATACGGTTCTCGTCCGCATGGTCGCCGAGCAGCTCGGCAAATTTCCCGGCAATCGTGTCCCTGAATTTCGCTTCCATCCGCGGCTGCCAGTCCGCAAAAAACGCGGCGCACGCATCCAGCGTGTCCAGCTTCGTACACATATCGGCATACAGGTTCTCGCCCTCGCGCGCCCGGTCGGCAAGGAACTGCTCCAGCACACCGGAGAAAATCCCCTCGATTTTTTTCCAGTACGCCTCCGCGTCAAACTGGTGCGTGACGTTCAGCACGCCTTCCTGCTGGATGACGAGCGAAAGCGGAATGTCGCCGTCCGTCTTTCCCAGCGCGGCGGCAACCTGCGCGATCGCATCGTAATACGCCTTGGCGGCGGCGGGATCGGCAGTCACGACGGCGTTCGACCCGGCATCATGCACGCGCACCGTCACATCGACCTTGCCGCGCACGACGCGCGCCCCCACTGCCTTGCGCAAACGCGGCTCCAGCGGACTCAGGAACGGCGGCACGCTCACGGACAAATCCAAGAAACGGCTGTTGACCGACTTTATCTCCACGCTTATCTGCGTATCTTCCACGACGGCCTCCGCAAAGCCGTATCCCGTCATCGAATGCATACGGACAGTATAGCACAGAACGCAAAAAATGGCTATGCCGCCGCGCCGCGCAATGCTCCAAAGAAAAAAAATCCGATAGACTTTTTCCATCCAGTCTTGTATAATAGAAATGATATAGTTCGCACTGAAAATTGCCGATACTGAATGCAGAATACCATGTATCGCAACGAGCGCAAAGGGGAAAAATATGAGTGATTCCGAAAAAACCGACGAGCTGGACAACTACGGCGTGCGGATAAAAAAAGATGGAGATACCGCCCAGGATGCGTCGGGCGCGGCACTGACCGACTTTTCGTTGGATGCCGATCTCCCCGACCTAGCGTCTTTTGACGACGTGATTGCCGACGGCACGGAGCCTTCCGTAGAAGAAGATATTTCCCTTGATGAATTCATCGTGGGCGGCGAATTCGAGGACGTGGCGGAGGGAAACCGCGGCTACGGTCAGGCAGAAGCCCCCGCAGAACCGGCGGCAAGCAGCGATGAATCCGTCGCCCTGGACGATTTTTTGGACTTGAGCAGCCTGGACGATGCCCCCGCGGCGGCAGAGACCGCGCCCGCCACGGAGGACGCGCCGCTTGACATCGACCTTTCTTTTGATGACAGCGCGGACACGCTCATGACGGAAAGCGCGCCGGCAAGTATTTCCGAAGAACCGGCGGCGGAAACGGCCGGCGGCGACAGTGCGGAAACGGAATCCGTCGATCTGAGCGCATTCGGCTTTGACGACGGCGATGCGCCGGCTGCCGAACCGCCCGCGCCCGACGAACCGGCGGCAACCGAGACGAGCGCGGCTTCCTTTGACGATATGTTCAACGCGCTGGACAATGGCGGCACGTTGGACGCGAGCGCATTCTTTGACGACGAGCCGTCAGACGCCCCCGCAGAAAGCGCACCGGCTGCCGAGCCGCCCGCTGCATCCGGGGAAGAAACGGTCGATTTGTCGGACTTCGGCTTTGACGACGACTCGACGGAGAATCAGGGTGAAGTGAAGGACGGCGCAAAGAAAACGGGCGGGCAGGAAGATTATGAGATGACCGTTACGGTCGATGACGATTCCGCCCAGCCGCTTGCCGTACCGCAAGCAAGCGCGCCCGCTCCCGAAGAAGCCGCTCCTGCCGCAACCGAAACGACGGCAGAACAACCCGCCGCGCAGGCAGAACCGAATCCGGCGGCGACCGCGCTCCTGAGCAAGATTGTCGGCGAGCTTGACGCACTGCGCGGCGAAATCGCACAGCTGAAAAATGATTTTGCGGAAATGAAAAGCAAGGGAATCCCCGAAGCCGTGGCACAGCCCGACCAGACGGAGCAACCGCAACCATGCGATGCCGCTGAATCCGCGCCGACCGTCATGGACGCGAACGATTTCTTTGACAGCAAGGAAACGGGACTGTTCTCCTCCTTTGCCGCCGAACAGCCGGACGACACGGCAAGCACCGACGACGTACCGGGCGAAACTGTCGCCGAAGAAATACCGGCAATCACGGAGGAAACTGCGGAAAAAACGGCAACCGCCGACATTCCCGAAATCCCCGTGCCCGAACAGACCGAGACGGAAACGGGCGGATTTTTTGACGACAACAGCGACGATGAAATCATTTCGCTTTCCACCGACGAGCTAAGCAATATCCTAAACAATGCCGAAGTGCAGACGGAAACCATTGAGGCAGAAACGGTCGCCGAGCCGACGGAAGAGACAGGCGAAGACGACTTCTCATTCGACACGCTTGAACAAGGCGAAGCGTCGGATTTGCCCGAGGAAATTTCCGTTCCCAAGACGGACGAAGCGGCAGAGCCGGAAGCCGCCGAAGCGATCGGCGAGATTCCGGCGGATATCGTTCCGCCCGCCGAAGACGAGATTGCCCCGGCACAAGAAGAACCGCCGGTTGACGCTCCGGCAATCGCAGAGCCGGCTGACGAGGAAACGACCGGCACGTCCGATGCTATTTCGGCCAATCTGAAGCAAGAAATCAAATCGGTGCTGACGTATATGGATCAGCTCCTTGAAAACCTGCCTGAAGACAAAATCACCGAATTCGCGCAATCGGAACAGTTTGAGGCGTACAAAAAACTGTTCAAAGACTTGGGACTGGCATAATGGGATTACTGAGTCACATCCTTGAACTGGAACGGCAGTGGGCGGCGGCAAAAGAACAGGCTCTGAATGCCGCCGCGGCGCACTATGAGAGCAAAAGCAATGACTTTTATGCATGGTGCGAAAAACAGAATTTTTCTCATGCGGCATTGTTCCGGCGCGACGGCGACGTTTTTTACATCATAAAAGCAGTCGGCTTGGACGCAGAGACGATTGCCCGCTCCTACTCGTCAAAGGATTTTTGGGACGGAACGCTCCAGACGGAAGCCGGATGGCAGAGCGTTTCCCGCGAAGAAGCCGCGTTTGCCAGTTTCAACCAGTTTTTGTCGGACGACGTGCGGAACAAGGCGCAGACCCTGCATTTTATCAAGTTGGAAGATTCCGTGCTGATGCTCGTGCAGGAGGACGACGACTTTACGCTCGCCGCCAATTCCGAGACCGTCAAGCGTGACATCATCCAAATCCTGCGCACACAGCCCGCGCCGGAAGATATGCATGCGACCGCCGCGGCGGTGGTCAAAGGATTGCAGATTGCGGACGCGGCGTTGCTCGTGCTGTCGGTGCGGACTGCCGTCGAAAACGCAATCAAACCGGTTTCTCTCCGCGACGAGACGGCAAAGGAAAAAATCCTTCAGACTATCTACCATGAAATCTTCCGCACGTGTGCCCTGCTGTTCCAACGCCCGAATTGCTGTATGCCCGGCAAAAACGGCGAGCTGAAAATCGCGTTCTTCTCAAAAAATGGCACGGACGAACAGCTGCTGCGCTTCCACATTGCGCAGGCGCTTGCCTCGGCCATTGCGCTGCCCGAAAAAGACGTGACTTTACGGACCGCCGGCAGCAGCCCCGACACGCAGGGAATCATGTCGTTCTTGCAGGACTGACAGGCACGAACGGGCGAATCATGGCAATCGTTTTTTCCGACGCGAAAAACGGCGAGCGGACGTGCTCGCTCGGCGGCAAATACGTGCATTCAGCCTATAATCCGTCCAAAGAAGCCGAACAGTTCGTCGCGGGGCTTTCCGCCCCGTTCAATCCGGCTGCCGTCGTCATCATCGAGCCGGCGCTTTCCTACTGCGCGCCGTTTCTGCGCACACGGTTTCCCCAAACCGCGCTTTACGCTATCCGAACGAGCGCGGCGTTCTCCGCAGACGACGGCGCATGGGATGCCGTCTTTGCCACAGACGACACGCTGGGCAACCGGCTGTTCGAGCGGCTGGGCGAAGAGACAATCTGCTCCACGCTTTTTATCGCATGGCCGCCGTCCGAGCGCCTTTTTCCTGACGAAACGAAACTGGCGTGGCAAGCGATAAAAACCGCCGTGCTCAAAAGCCGTGACGTGCTCGCCACACGTTCTTTTTTTGCAAAGCGATGGATAAAAAACGCCGTCCGTTTCTGTGCGCGCATACAGCATCCCGCGCTCCTGCACAAAGGCACGGCGGACATCCTCATCGCCGCATCCGGACCGAGTCTGCGCACGTCGCTTCCCCACATCGCGGCATTCCGCGCGCGTTTTTTTGTCATCGCGCTCTCCTCCGCGCTGTTCCCGCTCCTGCATAAAGGCATCACGCCCGACCTGGTGCTTTCCACCGACGGCGGCTTTTGGGCAAAAAAGCACTTTGCGTGTTGCGGCGACGGATTCCCGCGAATTCCGTTCGCGCTTGCCGCCGAAGGCGCAGCACCCGCCGCCCTGCTCGAAACGCAGACGGTCGTGCCACTCTGGTATGACGACAGCATCGCCGTGCCGATGCTCCGCGCGTGCAACATACCGGCGATGCGCGCGGCACGGAACGGCACGGTAAGCGGCACGGCACTTGACTTTGCCCTTGCGCTCACAAGCGGAAACGTCTATCTGTGCGGGCTTGATCTGGCAACGGCGCAAGGATTTCAGCACACGCAGCCGAACGCGCTCGAACAACACCATGCGGCGCACGACGACCGCCTGCGCACCAAGCACACGCGCCTTGCCGCCAGTGCAATCGCCGCGCAAGGCTCTCTCGCCGTCTACCGCGACTGGTTCGTGTCGGTGTCGGAACGATGGGAAAACCGCGTGTTCCGCCTTTCTGATTCGTATGATTTTGCGCACCGCCTCGGAAAAATCCGGGATGTCGGCTGGGATTTTTTTTCAGCGAGCGACGCGAAGAAAAATCAACACTTTCCTTCAATTGAGCAAATCCGGCTGACACCGGCTGAGCGAAAGAACGTGCTTGCGGAACTGCTGCCGGAACTTTTTGCGACGGATCGGTATGACCGGGAACTGTATCCGATTGAGACGCTCATGCAGCAGCGCGCCGCGACAGAAGCCGAACTGATTGCCTACGGGCGCACCGTCTCGCAGGGCAAAGCGCAGTTCGTGCGGGAGCTGCTGAACCTGCTATGAACTACACCGGCTTCATCACGGCAAAAAACGGCAGTCCCGTGCCGGTACGCGGCGCGGTCTGCTTTCACTCGACGTACAACCCGGAGCGTGAGGGCGAACGGTTTGCCGCGCCTTTTGCCGACGGCAGCTCATTTTTCGTCGTGCCCGGCGTGTGCGGCGGCTACCACCTTGCGGCACTGGCGCGGCGTTTTCCCCGCGCGACCATCATCGCCGTGGAAGAAACGGACGACGACATCGATTTCCTGTCACCATTGCCCTGCGTGCAGTACCTCAGGCAATCTCCGCGCGTCATCATAACGACGACGGAACGGCTGGCGCACACGCTGCTCCAGCATTTTGTTCCCGCCGAGCATACGGCGTTGCAGGTTGCAGTGCTTCGCGCATGGGAGGACACGTTCCCGGCGCAGGCGACGGCGATTAAGACGATCCTCAGCCAGACGCTCGCCGTCATCAGCGCGGACTATTCGGTGCAGAGCCATTTTGGCAGCATCTGGCAGCGCAATATCCTGCTGAACCTGCGGCATGCGGCGAAACAAGACGCGGCGACGCTCACGTTCCCGACCGAAAAAACGGCGGCAATCATCGCAGCAGGTCCCACGCTCGACAAAACGTGGCGGCAGCTTGCGCAAAAACGGGACGCATACTACATCATCGCCACCGACACCGGCTACCGCGCCCTGCTCCGCCGCGGCATAGCAAGCGATGCCGTCATCTGCACGGACGCACAAATGGTCTCGCACGCGCATTTTTTTGCCCTTGCGCCGCAGACGCTCTGCGTATTCGACCTTGACGCGAATCCGGCAACCGCGCGCCACGCCACGGGGCGGCAACGAATGCTGTTCGTGCAGACGGGGCATCCGCTCGCGGCGTTCGCCGACAACGGCACGGAAACGTTCCCGCCTATCAGCGCGGGCAGCGGCACGGTGACGGTTGCCGCCGCGTCGTTCGCAATCCGGGCAGGATTCTCGCGCATACGGTTTTTCGGCGCGGATTTCTGCTACGCGGACGGCAAGGCGTATGCCAAAGGCACGTACCTCGACGACCTGTATCAGGTATCCGGCAACCGGCTCAATCCGGCGGAGCAACAGTTCGTCCGGCTTTTGTTCCGCACGGAATTGCAGGACAAGGGGAACGGGCTGCTGACAACCGGGCTGCTGGAATCCTACAAAAATTCGCTCGAAAGCCTTTTGGATGCAAACAATTTCAAAAAAAATGCCGACAATGTATATATACGGCAAGGGGATTTTGTCCAAGGCAGGCACACGCCGCTTGCGGTCAGACCGTTTGACTATGACGCATTCAGGCGGGCGTACCGGCAATCGCTGGACGAAACCATCGCAGACGGCATCAACCGGAACACCGGCGCATTCCTGACGCTCCTGCCGTACATCGCCTGGCTCAAAACGCATCAGAATCAGCAGGATTTTGAGAGCCTTGTGCGCCGTGCATACACAAAAATGTGGGAGTCCGTATGACAACATCAACAAGCCGAACCGTGCAGGGAATTATCGGAGGCGTGTTCGCGCTCGCGGTCATCTATTTTGTCGCAGGCTTTGTCGTCGATAAAAAAACGGGGCCGATAAAAGCGCAGGAACGGTTTGACGCATTCGCGTATGAGACGCGCAACCTTGCGGCGACCTATGAGCCGACAAGCGACACGTTCAGAACGGCAATCGCCCCGGTGCTGACCGAGCATATCGGCGGATTTGCCGCCTTGCAGCTGTACGTGAACAATCAGCTGGTATTTGACTACCAGTCGGCGCAGGCGGATGAAACCGCGCCGACCGCCCGCATGACGGAATATGCCAAGACGCTGTTCGGAAACAACCTTGAAATCTCCGGGGTGCTCCTCATGGGCGGTCCGCAGGCGGCAGTCGCCCATGCAAAAATCTCGTTCGCGCTCATCCTGCTCGGTACGGTGACGGCAATCGTGCTCCTGCTGATTACGCCGCAGAAATTCCCGAAAACGGCAAAGCGCACCGACGACCTTGTTGTCGAAGCGTATGATGAAGCAGACGAAGAAGAAGTTCCCGGACAGCCCGAAGACGACGCGGATGCATACGAGACGGCAGACGACAATGACACGACCGACTGGCAGACCGACCGAGCCATGCCAATCAATGAGACCGCACAAGCGGCGGAAGAACACGACGGCGGGCAGACAATTGATGATAATCGCACCTTTTTCCCCCCGACAAGCGAAGCCGCGTTTGCCGCTTCATCAGACGAAAAAAACAGCGTTCCCCCGGCGGTCGACGCAACGGATCGCGTTGTCCCGACAGAAGCCCCGGTGTATGACGCGCCGACCGATTTTGACCCGATTGGCGAAATGGAAGAGGACAACCGGCTGAACGCGGAAGAGCAGCCGACGACGGACGACAACACCGCCTCCCCGGCGCAAGCCGATACCTTTGCCACAGAAAGCGAGCGGGACAGCGCCGAGCCTGATGCCCTGACAATCGCCCTCGAAAACGAACTGGTGGACGCAATCGCGAACGGGCAGGATCTTGCAACGCTCATCATCCAGCTGCACGGGCTAGCGGCGGACAGTACGCCGGTAACGCAGCTCAAGAAATTGCTCACCGACCGTCTGGGCAAGCAGGGCATTATCGGCGAGCACAATGCCGCCCTCGCCCTCATCGTCAAGAATACCACCCTTGACACGGCGATTGCTTTCGCACAGTCACTGAACAATGCGATTTCGGTCATTTTGCAGCGTAGCGGGCAACGCGCGCAGACTGCCATCGGGATTTCGGCACGGGCGTTCCGCATGATAAATGCCGACCGCCTGCTGACCGAAGCCGAGCAGGCCGCGCTCCATGCCGATGACGAAAACCCGGTCATCGCATTCCGCGCGAACCCGGAGAAATACAAGGAATACCTGCAAGAAGTCTGACCGCCCCGGCGCGGAATGCCGTCATGGGGCTTGCGTTCCGTTCGTTTTGGCAGATTCCGCCGCCTGCGCGGCGTTCGGGTCGGGATTGTCCACCAGCTCGGCGATTTTGGGCGCGAGCGACGAAATCATCTTGCTGTCGGGGAATTGCTCTTTCAGCAGGAAAAACTGCGCTTCGGCAAGTTCGCCGCGGCCGCTATCGACCAGCAATGCCACGTAGTTTTCCAGAAACGACTGCTCGTTGGGATTTTTCGCGATCAACTCCTGATATTGCCTGAACGCCTCGTCGGTATCGCCGCTCATCGCCAAAATGTACGCGCACGACGCGGCAAGCTCAGCGTTTTCGGGATCCCTCGAAAGCAAGTCCGCATAAATCGGCAGCGCATTGTCCCAGTCCTTGGCGAGCGCGTAGGAACGAGCCAGCTTGTAATACGCCGTCAGATACAGCGTTTCGTCGCGCATGGCGCGCTGGTAATATTCCGCCGCCTTGGCATAATTCTGCACGCCCGCATAGGCTTCGGCAACGGTATAATATTCGACCGCGAGATTTTGCAGGATGATTTTCTGCTGCCCCGGCACGAGCATCCCACCGCTCGCCGCACAGCCGCCCGCGAGCAGCGCAAGCGTCCCGCACAAAAACACGCCCAGGACGCTTTTTCGCCCCGCCTTGCCGTCCGTCCGTTCCATGACCTACCACGCAATCGTGCCGAGCAGCATCTCTTTGCTGATTTCCAGATCCACGATCGTAATGCGCCGCGCGCCCGTCTGCGTGACCTTCGCCGGAATGCCGAACAGCGCGATTTTGATGCTTGAGAGCAGTGCCTTCATCTTTGCCGGAGTCGCGCCCTCCTCGGCGACATCCAGCATGAGCGTGACGTAATACTGGTCGTCCGTTTTCTTGGAATGCTCCAGCACGCCGCTCACCGCCAAAAGCGGCAGCCGCAGGTTGACACCCACGATGTCCTGAAAAAAAGCATCCGCCTTGCGCTCGTAAAAACGAATGTCATCGGGATTGCCGGTCGTCAGGAATTCGTAGGCAGCCCGGTCAAAGCCATCCGGAATGCCGCCCGCGTCCGGCGCGGCAAGGGCAGCATCGTACAGCGCGAGCTGCGGCTCGACCGCATACGACACCAGCGCGTTCGCCGAGGACGGCAGGGAAACCTGCACCGGCGACGACGTGTGCTGATAATATGTGTACGGCAACGAAAGCCCCTCCGCCGTCTGCGAAAGCCAACCGTTGCGCGGCGTGAGCGCGAGCTTTGCCAGTGCCGACGGAAACGAGCCGGTCGCCGCAAGCTGGAGCAGCGTCCGCGCGCGCGTGGATTCTTCGGCAATGTAAATGTTCTGCGTACGCACGGCAATTTTTTCCGCGTCCTTTTCGTCCATGCCGCCAATCCGGGCAAGCACCTTGGTCACCAGCGGCAGATGACTCTGCGCGGGAATGGACAGGTACAGCGCGGCATCACGGTCGATGAGCGCGAGCGGGTCAACGGCGGCGGGGTGCGGCGCGGACGCACAGCCAAAAAACAGCGCAACACACGCGGCAAGCGCGCCGCACAGGCTAGCGTTTCTCAATGGCGATGCTCCAAGTCTTGTCGTCGGCCTCGACAAGCGTCGGGTTTTCGACCGACGCTTTCCATTCCTGCTCGGAAGCAAGCGTCTCGCCCGCGATGAACGCGCGGAACGTGTCGAACGCATCCCGCAAATCCGCATCGCCGGAGACGGTCAGTCGGATACGGTCGGTCACCGCGAATCCGCTTTCCTTGCGCAGGTTCTGAATGCCGCGAATCAAATCGCGCACGTAGCCCTCTTTTTTCAGTTCGTCGGTCACCTTGGTGTCAAGCCCCACCGTGAGCGTGCCGTCATTGACGATTTTGAGGTCTTCTTTCTCAATCCGCTCGACGATGATTTTCTCGGCATCCAGCGCGACCGGCTGCCCGTCCACATCAATCGTCACGCGCTTCCCGCTGATGATGTCCGCAATCGCCTGATTCTTGAGCGCGGCAATCTTTGCGGCGGCGGCCTTCATCTTTGCGCCAAGCTCCTTTCCGAGGCTGCGGAAATTCGCCTTCGCGCTGTATTCGACCAGCTCGTCCTCGCGCTCGTGGAAAATGACTTCCTTGACGTTCAGCTCCTCGCGAATCGTGTCGATCATGCCCTCAAGCACTTTGCGCTCCTCGGCATTGCGCGTTACCAGCTGCGTGGCGGCAAGCGGCTGGCGGTTTTTCAGGTTGAACTGGTTGCGCAGGCTCCGCCCCATTGAGACCGCCTTCTGCACGGTGCTCATACGGAATTCCAGTTTTTCGTCCCGCAGCGACGCGCGGTATATGGGGAAGTCCGCCAGGTGCACCGATTCCGCGTCGCCGTCCATGCGCAGGTTCTGCCACATGCTCTCCGTGACGAACGGAATGAACGGCGCGGCGACCAATGAGAACGACTTGAGCGCGTAGTACAGCGACTCATACGCCCCGGTTTTGTCGTCGTCGTTCCCGCTTTTCCAGAAACGGCGGCGCGACCGGCGGATATACCAGTTGTTGAGCTGGTCGATAAAATTGACGAGCGGGTCGATTGCCGTGCTCAAATCGTAATCGTCGAGCGCGGCGGTGACATCCGCAATCATTTTCTGCGTAATCGATACAATCCAGGCATCGAGCGGATTCGTCGGCTGCTGACCGGCAAACACCGTGCCTTTCGCGGTATAGCCGTCGATGTTCGCGTACGTGACGAAGAACGAATAGCCGCTCCACAGCGGGATAAGCACGTTCTTCAGCACCTCGCGGACTCCGTTGTCGCTGTAGCGCAAATCGTCCGCCTTGACGACTGCCGAATGCGTGAGGAACAGGCGAATCGCGTCCGCGCCGAACATATTGATTGCGTCGATAGGATCGGTGTAGTTCTTGAGCGACTTGCTCATCTTGCGCCCGTCTTCCGCCAGCATCAGCCCGCTCACGATACAGTGCTTGAACGCGGGCTTGTCGAACAGCTCCGCCGCAAGAACCGTGAGCGTATAGAACCAGCCCCGCGTCTGGTCAAGCCCCTCCGAAATGAAGTCGGCGGGGAAATGCCGCTCAAAATACGCCTTGTTCTCAAACGGATAATGCTGCTGCGCATACGGCATGGAGCCGGACTCGAACCAGCAGTCGAACACTTCGGGAATACGGCGCATCGTGCCGCCGCAGGAACACGGAATGGTGACTGCATCGACGAACTGCTTGTGCAAATCGTCTAAATCAACGCCGCTCTTCTCTTTCAGCTCGGCGCGGCTGCCGATACAGATTTTTGCGCCGCAGTCAGCGCATTTCCAGATCGGAATCGGGTTTCCCCAGTAGCGGTTGCGGCTGATTGCCCAGTCGCGGCTGCCCGCCAGCCATTTGCCGAAGCGGCCGTCCTTGATGTGCGCGGGCTGCCACTGAATCTGGCTGTTCGCCCGCAACAGCCGCTCGTGCTGGTCAGCGACCCTGACGAACCAGGAACCGATGCCGCGGTAGATGAGCGGCGAGCCGCACCGCCAGCAGTGCGGATACTGGTGCAGCACCGTGTCGCGCCTGACAAGCTTGCCCTCTTTTTTGAGCCGCTCCATGATGGCCTTGTCGGCATCCTTGACGAACACGCCGGCATAGTCCGGGACTTCCGCCGTAAACCGGCACTCTGCGTCAATCGGCTCGACGAACGGAACGCCCGTCCCCGCGAACACCTTGCTGTCATCCTCGCCGAACGCGGGCGCGATGTGCACGATGCCCGTGCCGTCCTCGGTCGAAACATAATCCGCATTGAACAGGCGGAACGCGCCCCGCTCGCAATGCTGTCCGCTCTGCTGCTCGCACGTAGCGGCATCCTTGAGCGCCGCGAAATACGGGAACAGCGGCTCGTATTCCGCGCCCAAAAAGTCCGCGCCCTTGTGCCGGTACAGAACCTCGTAGTCGTCCGCGCTCTTGTAATAGGCGGAAAGGCGGCTCTCGGCAAGGATATAGCGGGCGCCGGTCGCCTTGTCCGCGACCTTCACGTAGTCGATGTCAGGTCCCATGCACAGCCCCAGGTTCGACGGGAGCGTCCAGGGCGTGGTCGTCCAGGCAAGGAAATACGTCCTGCCGTCCGCCATGCCGGCATCCGCAATCGCGGGCGGGGCTTTGGTCACCTTAAAGCGAACCGTAACGGCGGGATCCTGCTTTTCCTTGTAGCCCTGCGCAAGCTCGTGGGTGGAAAGCACCGTGGCGCAGCGCGGGCAGTACGGCAGGATATATTTTCCCTCGTATATCAGCCCCTTGTCCCACAGCGACTTGGCGACCCACCAAATCGACTCCATGAAATCGGGCTGCATGGTCTTGTAGTCGTTGTCAAAATCGACCCACCGCCCCATGCGCGTAATCGTCTTGCGCCATTCGTTCGTGTATTTGAGGACGGACGCGCGGCACTTGTCGTTGAAATTCGCCACGCCGTACGCCTCAATCTCATGCTTTGAGTTGATGCCGAGTTCTTTTTCGATCAGGTTTTCGACGGGCAGACCGTGGCAGTCCCAGCCGAATCGGCGGTCCACTTTCTTGCCCTTCATCGTCTGGTACCGCGGGATAATGTCCTTTATGGTCGAAGGGATGAAATGCCCGAAATGCGGCAGTCCCGTGGCGAACGGCGGACCGTCAAAAAAAATGAATTCCTCGCCGCCCTCGCGCTGCGCGACCGACTTTTTGAACGTGTCGTGCGCCTCCCAAAACCGTAACATTTCCTCTTCCTGCTGAGGAAAATCGACCTTTGCGTCAACTGGCTTGTACACAATAATCCCCGTGCCAATAAAATTTCAATTTATGATAAAATAAAACGGCAAAAAAGTCTACGGTTTTGACATTCCGCTTCGTTTTCTATTATAGTATTCCCATGCGATTCTTCCCTGCCGACGCGGACGACATTCCGCAGATACTCGCCGACCACCTGCGCCGCAAGGCAGCCCGTGCCGAGCACCCGCTGTTCGTGTTTCCGACGGACATCGCGGCGGACTCCTGGTCGGCATGGGCGGCACGCAATCCTGCCGAATCGGGCGCGCAGGCGGTCGCGCTGGAGGACTTTACCGCGTGGGACGCGTTCAAGGGCGCGTACCTTGCGGGCAGCATGCAGGAAAAGACATGCATTCCCGCCCTGCTGCGCAAGCTGTTCGTCCGCAACCTGATGCAGCAGAACGTGCGCGAGCGGTTCATCACCGGCATTGTCCCCGCCGACGACGCGGAAACGGCGTTCGCGTTCACGGACTGGCTCGCCGGAATCCTGCCGTCGCTCAAGCTGTGGCATGAAAAATACGAAGCCTACCTCGCGTCCCACAAGCTGACCGCAGCAACCGACCCGGACGGCGAGAACCGCGACTATGCCGCGCTGTTCGCACGGTACGACGCATTCCTGACGGCGAACGGCTTTTTTGAGCCGGCATGGCTCACGCCGGAATATGTGGAGCAGGAACGGACGATCGTGATTTTCTTTCCCGAACTGCTCGAGGACTTCTGCGACTATGAGGAGGCCCTTTCCGGCGCGGCCAACGTAATCGCCGTGACGCTGCAAGAAGCCGCCGCGTTCCGCCCCCGCGCCTACCGATTCCCCGATTCGCGCACTGAACTGCGCCGACTTCTGCTGCGCCTGCGCGAACTGCACGAGCGCGGCGTACGCTGGACGGACATCGCGGTGAGCGTCCCCGATTTGGAGACCTACCGCCCATATATCAGGCGCGAGTGCGCGCTGTACTGCATTCCCGTGAACATCCGCTCGGGCGAGCCGCTCACCAAAAACTGCGCGGGCATGATTTTCAGCCAGATACATGACTGCTACGCGAGCCACTTCTCCTACGACAGCGTGCGCGCGCTGTTGCAGAACGAATACGTGCCCTGGAAAGCCGACATCACGGAAGTCAGGGAAAACCTGATCCGCGAGGGAAACCGACTCCGCACCGTCTGTGGCTACGAGGACGGCGGCACGCAGGTTGACAGCTGGATCGAGGCGATGCGCCCCATCGCGACGGACGTGCGCGAGCTGGCGTTCTACCAGAGCCTGAAGCATGAGGTCACGCGGCTGTGCGAGGCGGCGACGTTCGGCGCGCTGCACACGGCGTGGCTCATCTTCCGGCAGCAGTTTCTGGACGACCGGCATTTTACGACGGACGCGAACAATATCCTCGGCCGCTGCCTGAGCGAACTGAACGACATCATCGACATTGAAGCGCGCTACGCGGAGCGGCTCGGGTTGAAGACGGCACAGCCGTTCGCGTTTTTCCTGAACGAGCTGAACGCAAAGACCTACCGCCCGCAGGAGAAACTGGACGGCATCTCGCTGTTCCCGTACCGGCTTTCGGCGGCGGCGCAGATTGCCTGCCAGTTCGTGATTGACGCGAGCCAGAAAAACCTTGATGTGTCGTACAAAAAACTCGGATTCCTGCACGCGGAAAAACGGAAGCTGTTCCTGGGCGTGGAGGCGGACAAAAGTACGAACGTCTCCGCGGCGTTCCTGCGGCTGTACGCGAAATCCGCGGGCGACGACGTGTATTTTTCCTGCGCGGAAGAGACGTTCGCGGGATTCGCGATCGCGCACAGCGCGCTTGCCGTCGAAAAAAACGACGCGCCGCGCGCGGAGCTGGACGGAACGGATTTTTTCGTGCAGGAGCGTCAGCGCGTTAGGGATAGGAGCGGCGCGCCCGCGTTGCCGCACGGCAATGGAGCGTCAGCGGAACCGCGGATAGCCCGACCGCCGCAGGCGGGAACGCCCGGCATCACGGCATTGCAGCGTTCGTCGTTCGTGGCATGGGCGGAACGGACGCGGCATTTTGAGGAGCGGCTGCCCGCTACGGCGGGGGACGCGCTCACGGAGAAAGTCCGCGCGAAGATTTCGGACGACCGGGGCACGGGCATCGTGGTGACGCAGAGCGACCTACGGCTGTTCTACCCCTGCCCCCGCAAATGGGTGCTCGGCCGGGTGCTCGGGCTGCGCGAGGAATCGCTGGACACGAACCTCATGCAGGCGTTCGACATGGGGAACGTCAACCACAAGGTGCTCGAGCTGTTCATGCGCGCGCGGGGGGGGACGTGCCTTCCCGTGACGAACGCGGACGGAGTGTTCGACGGCGAGGATGCGATCCGCACGGAGCTGACGGAACTGGCAGGACGGGCGATCCAGGACAGGTCGATGCATTTCAGGGACAGCCCGCTTGTCCTGCGCGCGCTCGACGCACAGCGCGACCTGATCGCGGACGACATCCTGCGCTTCCTGCACCGCCTGTGCGCCACGCCGAGCCGCCCCGCGCCGGAAGATACGAATCCCCATTCGGGCATCGGCGGATTCGGCGGCTTCAGCATTCTGGGCGCGGAGACTGACCGGTGCGCGCAGGCGGCAGACGGCATCGCGCTGCGCGGGAGCATCGACTGCCTGCTTTCCGACCCGGAGACCGGCGATTGCGTCATTTTGGACTACAAGAACACGGCGGGCGCGCTGCCCGGGGCAAAGGCACTGACCGAGGACGACCATGGGCTGCTTGGCGACTTCCAGATGCCGATGTACGTGACGCTCGCAGGAAAGCCGGTTGAGGCGGCGTATTTCTACGCGATCAAGGACGACGACAAGCGGTGCGCGATTGACGCCTACAAAGGGCTGAGCAAAGCCGAAAAAGAATCCGGCAGGCAGAACCCGCGGCACTACGATGTGTTCATGGCGGGCACGGTGCGGCTGTTCGACGAGTACGTTAGGGATTTTGCCGCGCGCGTCGCGCAGGGACGATTCTCGCCCGTCAATCCCCGCCAAAAACAGCGGGCGTTCGTGCACGTGAAGCCGCACGAAGTATGCGCGCCCTGCCCGTACAACGGCATCTGCCGCACCACGTTCACCGTCGGCGCGCGGGACATGCCGGGACAGGAGGACTGCTGATGTACGAATACCTCGATTTGCTTGAGCGCAAGCTCGACGACCGCCAGAAGCGCGTCTGCTGCCGCACCGCGAACACCGTCGTCGCGGCGGGCGCGGGCAGCGGCAAGACGCACGTGCTCGCCACGCGCTTCGCCTGGCTCGTGATGAGCAAGGCAATCCCCGCGCCGAACATCCTCACCATTACGTTCACCAAAAAGGCGGCGGGCGAGATGTACGAGCGCATTTACCAGACTCTCGCGTTCTTCGCGCAGAACGACGGTACGCCGGACGCGGAAAAAAAACGCGCGCAGGACGCGCTGGATTCCTTCGGTGAGACGCATATCCAGACATTCGACTCGTACTGCGCGGGCATCGTGCGGCAGGTGGCGAACCGTTACGGAATCCGCCCCGACTTTACGGAAGGCAGCGCGGATGCCGAAAGCGGCATCAAAGCCACCGCGCTGCCGTTCGTCCTCGCACACCGCGACAATCCCGCCGTGCGCGCGTTCGCTGAGGCGGGCAGGTTGCAGGAATTCGCCGAGGGCGTGATTGCCAAGACCGTCCACCAGTACGCCACGGTCGCCGACAGCGACACGTTCTTTTCCGGCTGGCTCGGAACGCAGCGGCAAAAAATCGGGGCAGACCTTGCCTGGTTCATCACCGGGACAGGAACGAAGCCCGGCGAATTCGAGCAGGCGGAAAGCGTCGCCACGGCATACGACACCATTACGGAAAGCCTGCACGATGCGAAGCCGGGCAGCTACACGGATTCGTGCCGGCGCATCGCCGAATGCCTGAAACGCATTTTGGACGGGAACGACGAGGATACGGCAACGTTGGGCGACGAAACAAACCGAATCAAGGCGATTATCGGAACGCTGCCGAAAAAAGGCTACACCCCGTCCCTGCGCGCCGCCGTCAAATCGCTGCGGGAAAACACGCTGCCCTACCTCGCCGCGCTGCTCGACTACCGCGCCAACGACAGCACCATCGCCGCGCTGTTCGCGCTGCTCGACGAATTCCATGCGCAGGTCAAGCGACAGAAACGCATTTCAGGCAAGCTGAGCTTTGGCGACATCCAGAAGCTGGCACTGCGCGCGCTGCGGGAACACGACGACCTGCGCACGCAGGAATACAACGCCTACGACGCCATCATGATCGACGAATTCCAGGACAACAACGGCGACAACCGCGACCTGCTGTTCCTCATCTGCTCAAAGGCGACGGCGGGCGACCGCCCGTCAGTGGACGACATCGAGCGCGAGCGGCTGTTCTTCGTGGGCGACGAAAAGCAGTCGATTTACCAGTTCCGCGGGGCGGACGTGTCCGTCTTCAACGCGCTGCAACACGCGTTCACCCGGACGTTCGGCGCGGACAGCGTACAGCGCATGACCTACAACTACCGCTCGTCGCCCGCGCTCGTCACGAGTTTCAACCGGCTGTTCGGCGGCGAACACGGCATCTTTATCCCCCCGGCGCAGAACGCCCCCGATTACGAAGCGCAGTACACGGAAGAGACCAAGACGTATGACGTCAAAAACGCGCGCGAATGCCCGCCCGAAACGCTGACCGCCGCGAACGTCGCCCTGCACGTCTGCCTGACCGACGATCGGCAGATTCCCCCCGACGACCGCGACGACATGCTCAGCGAAAAAGAACAGCACGCCTATTTCATCGCGCAAAAAATAGCCGGGCTGCACAAATCGGGCGTGAAATACGCGGACATCGCCATCCTGAACAAATCCCGCACCGACTACGGCATCATCACCAAGTGGCTCAATGCGTTCGGCCTGCCCTATAGCCTTGACCAGCAGAAAGACCCGTTCGCCTCGGGGCTGGTGTTCGACCTGTACAATGTCCTGCGGCTGTGCGTCTACCCGTCCGACCAGAACGCGCTCGCCGCCTATCTGACCTCGCCCTTTGCCGCACTCGGCGAGAACGCCGTCGAGACCTACCTTGCCAGCGGCTGCCAGGCTGCCGCCCTCCCTGCCGACGACGAAAAACGCCTGCGCGACGCGCTCGGCTTTCTTGCCAGGCTGCGCAAAACCGCGCTGTGCCAGCCGCTCACCCGAACGCTCCAGACCCTTTGGTACGAAACCGGCTACCGCTACGAGACATTCCTGAGCAGAAGCACCGCGCTTTCCGCCGAGCAGTTCGACATGCTCTTTGAGCTTGCGCGCCAGTGCGACGCGAACGGAAAGAGCGCGGCATGGTTCGTGGACCAGCTCGCCCTGCTCAAAAAATCGTCCGGCGGCGAGGACGAGGAGCTGAGCGTGCAGGACATCACCTATCCCGTCGAAAAAAGCGATGCCGTCCAGATCCTGACCGTCCACAAAAGCAAGGGCTTGCAGTACCGGCACGTGTTCGTCACCGGCTGCATGAGCATGACCGCCAGGGGCGAAAGCGACACCGTGTTCTTTGACAATACCTACGGCGCGACCGTCAGGCCGACAAAAGGAAGCGAAAATTATTTCGTGCTGCTCCAAAAAGAACGCGCCAAGCAGAAAAAAATCGCCGAATTCCGCCGTTTGCTGTACGTCGCCATCACCCGCGCCGAAAAAAGCGTGTACGTCGTCGGCTCATCGGACGCGCCGTTCCTCAAAGACCAGCTCGACCACTACTATCCGACGCGGCAGGACGACCCGGCGGACGGACACGCCGACTATGCCGCAGGCGCGCCGTTCGACGTGCAGTTGCTCAAGCCCGTTGACCGCACGACCGCCCGTGCCGCGCTGACCACGCAAACATCGATGCGACAGGCGCGCGCCGACTGCATCGCCCGCTGGCAGGACAGTTACGCCGCCGCCCCTACCGTCACGACCGAGCGCGACCGCGACCTGCGCATCACGCCGCATGAGCTGGAATCGGCGGACGCGCCAAGCATTCCCGCGCCAAAGGACGACCCCTATGCGGCCGTCGTCAACCCGATCATCGAAGCATACGCCGCAAAATCCCCATCCGCCGCCGACGCGCCCGACACAGACGGCGACACGCTTCGGCACGCCGTCTTTTCGTATGCCGACTTCGGCACGCTCGCCCACGCCTACCTGGAAGCGTCCGCGAACGGCATCGCGCCGCAGGACTTCGATCCGGCGCGCAGGCTGTTCAAAAATCTGAAAGAAGCCGAGACACAGACCATGCGGGACGTGTGCGCGGCAATGACCGCCGCCTTTGCCCGCAGCGAACTGGGAATGGCGTTGCAGGACGCGCGCGCGCATCATCGCCTCGTCAAAAGCGAATACGCATTCCGCACGCTCATCGCCGACCGCGCGCTCACGGGAACGGACGACGCGCTGCTCGTGACAGGGACAATCGACGCGCTGTTCGAGCGGGAGGACGGCACATATACGATCGTGGACTACAAAAGCGACCAGACGATACGACCTAGCCAGTACGCCGCCCAGCAGGCATGTTACCGCACCGCCGCCGCACGGCTGCTCGGCTGCGAGGAACGCGCCGTCCGCTGTTACCTGTATTATCTGCGCTATGATATGGCCGTGGAAGTCACCGGCATGCGCTAGTCATTTTCCCACGTCGAGCATCCGCCGGTTCCAGGTGGCGGGGTCATAGATGTCCAGCGCGTCGTAGTCCGGCCAGCGCACGTCCGGGAACGTGACGGGAAACACGGGCTTGCGCGGCGGACGGGGCGCGGCATTCGTCTCATCGGTCAGCTGCTGCAAGTCCGCGCGGTTTTCCCGCCCGTCAAGCCGCACCAAATACGGCGAGCCGAACGCGCAGATAACGCCGTCGCGGTCAAAATGCGCCGTGCCGGGAAGCTCCGACGATTTCTTGATGTTGCGGATCTGCGTGCGCCGCCCCGTGCAGTTCGTGTAGACCTTTCCCGCCGAGCGCACGTATTTGTCCACCACGAACGACTGATCGCCGTCCGTAAAGCCCGCCTGCTCATACGTGTACGGCATATCCGTCTCCCAGTAGCGGATATGATAGAACGTGCCGCCGGAAAAATAATAACCCGTCCGCTCTTTCTTGACGGACGGCGGGGAGACCAACAGCCCCGCCGCCGCGCCGCAGTCGCGCCAAAAGCCTTCCAGGTCGGGCGAGCCGTCCGCCGTGACGGGCGGCTGCACGGCATAATCGCCGTCGCGCGCGCTCCCCTTGACCAGAAAGTCGAGGTAGATGTCCCCGCCGATGACCGCGAGCGGCACGTAGGCGTATTCCCTGCTCCCCGGATACAAGATTTGCAGCTCATACGCGCCCGCCGTGCGCGACACGTTCTCCGCAATCGTGATGTATGAGATTTCAATGTGCTCGGCGGCGCGGCCCGTCGCGTCGTTGCGGTCGCGCGTGGCGTATTCGGCATACGCGGCAGGCGCGGCGGCGCGGTCGGCATACCGCCCGGAAAACACACGCAGCACCGCCGCAAATTCGTTCCCGTCCTTCCCGAACAGCACGAGCCGGTCGTTTCCCTGCCACACGCCCGCAAGCAAATCGGGAATGTCGGCACGCGCCTCCCGCTCCCTGACCGCCTCGGACGGGCGCAGGACTTGCGCGGCGGCGGCGCACGCGAGGAGAACGGCCGCTGACAGCAGAAAGGATTTTTTCACCTTTCAATTATCGGCTAGTCGAACAGCGCGTTGCATTCTTTTTTGTACAGCTTGGCGATTTTGTGGCGCATCAGCTCCTGCTTCGCGTTGATCTCCACGCCGATCTCGAACGGCTTGGTCAGCAGCACGAACTTTGAGATGCGCTCGCAGGTGCGGAAACCCGTCTTCGCGTTGTCCAGCGCGTCGATCTCCGTGCGGAACAGGTTCTGGATCTCGCTCGTCCTGAGCAGCTCCTCGTAGTTGTCGTACAGGATATTGTTCTCCTCCGCGTAGGCGAGCACGTTCTGCTGGTCGGGGACGATGAGCGCGGCGATGTATTTCTTGTCCTGCCCCACCACCACCGTGCGCTCGATGTACGGGGAAGCGTTCACCGCCTTCTCGATTACCTGCGGCTCGATGTTCTCGCCGCCGAGCAGGACGATCGTGTCTTTCGCGCGCCCGACGATCTTCAGCTCCTCGTCGCAGCTGAGCATGCCCAGGTCGCCCGTGTTGAGCCAGCCGTCCTTGTCGATGATCTCCGCCGTCAGGTCGTCGCGCTTGTAGTAACCTTTCATCACCTGCCGCCCCCTGACCAAAATCAGCCCGCGCTTGCCCGGCTTGAGCGGCTCGCCGTCGGCAATCTGCCCGTCCTTTTCCGCCACGATCTTCACGTCAAGGCTGGGGAACACCCACCCCACGTTGTTCGAGCGCGGCTTCTTTGAGCTGCGCACGGAAATGACGGGCGCCGTCTCGGTCATCCCGTAGCCCTCAAGCAGCTTGAAGCCGACCGCGTGGTAGAACGCCTCGGTCTCCGGCTGCAACGCGCCGCCGCCGCTGATCGCCGCGCGGAATTTCCCGCCGAACTTGGCGAGGACTTTCTTGTACACCACCAGCTCGCCCAGCTTATGGAACGGCCACAGCAGGCTGAACGGAATGATGCCGACGATAACGTCGAGCACGCGCGGATACCAGCGGTACCGGCAGCGCAGCCCGCACACCCGCTCCTTGAACTTGTAGTAGAGCTTGCCCACGGCGACGAACTGGTAGAACACGGTCTTCTGCAACGCATCCTGCTTCTTCACCTCGCGCAGCAGCCCCTGCGCCACCGCCTCCCACAGGCGCGGCACGCCGTTCATCCACTGCGGCTGCACGAGCGCCATGTCCTGCAACATGACGGACGCGATCGGCTTTGAGTAGGCAAAGCCGCCCTTCAGCCCGATGACCATATAGCAGAACGCCCGCTCAAAGCTGTGCCAGATCGGCAGGACGGTCAGCCAGATGTCGCCCGGCTGCATCAGCCCGAGCACGGTATGCGCCACCTCGCACTGCGCGATGTAGTTGTCGTGCGTCAGCTGCACGCCCTTGGGCACGCCCGTCGTCCCCGACGTAAAGATAATCGTCGCCACGTCGTCCGGCTTCACGTCGTCCATGCCGCGCTCGATAGCAAGCCACTCTTCGCGGGTGACCGCCGTGCCCTCGCTCTCCAACAGCGAATAGTTGATGACCTCGATTCCCGCCTCGTTCGCCTGCCGCACGGTCTTCTCGTCGGGATGCTCGTACAGGATCGCCGTCTTCAGCAGCGGCACCTCCGACACGTCCTCCAGCACTTTCTGCAGCTGGCGGGCGTTCTCGAAGAAACTGACCGCGCATTCCGCGTAGCCCAGAATGAAGCGGATCTCCACGCCCATCGAATCGCACCCGCGCGGCACGTCCGCCGCGCCGAGCGAAAGGAGCGCGTAGTCCGTCACGAGCCATTCGCGCCGGTTGTCGGAGATCAGCCCCACGTGGTCGCCCTTCTTCACGCCCAGCTTCCTGAGCGACGCGGCAAGCTCGATCACGCGCTGGTACACCTGCGAATAGCTGTACCGCACGAACACGCCGCTCTTGTTCTTTTCCGCCTGCAACGTATAGTTCGGGATCTCGGAAACCTTATTCCTCAGCAAAATCGGGAGCGTCGCGCCGAGCGACTTGTCCATAGCATTCTCGTCAATCATGCCAGTACACTACCGTATTTCCCCGCACTTTGTCTAGCCGGTCAGTAGGAAAAAAAGCAGGCGGCTTCCCCGCAAACGGCGGGAGACAGGAAACGGGGTGAGATTCGATGCCCGCAATTGACGGAACGCTAGAAACAGGCTGAAATTCCTTCACAGCAATTGGCGGGAGACTAGCAACTGCATGAAATTCCTTCTCCGCAATCGACGGGAGACCATCAACTGCATGAAATTCCTTCTCCGCAATCGGCGGGACGCTAGAAACTGCCTGAAATTCTTTCTCCCCAATCGGCGGAAACGTTTCGCAGGGGTGAAATTCGTTCTCCCCAATCGGCGGGAATGTTTCGCACGGGTGAAATTCGTTCCCCGCAACCGGCGGGAACGTCTCGCACGGGTGAAATTCGCTCTCCCCAAACGGCGGCAACATTTCGCACGGGTGAAATTCGTTCCCCGCCCATACTTATTCCCAAAAACGCCGGATTACACTATACTCTTCCCATGCGAACATATTTGGGAAGACTGGGCGAGCTGGTGCTGAAAGGCTCGAATATCCGTGATTTTGAGCGGCTGCTCACGGGGAACGCGCGGCGGTTCTTGCAGTCCGTGGAGGCGAAAGTGTCGCTGTACGCGGGAAGGCTCTACGTGGAGTGCGCGGACGAAAGCGCGCCCGCCGTGGAATTCGCGCTCGACCACCTAATCGGCATTACGGGCTGGTCGGAGGCGGCGGTCGTGGAAAAGGACATCGACGCGATCCGTGAACAGGTGCTGCGGGAGGCGGCCGGGGCGCGGGAGAAAGGCGCGAAGACGTTCAAGATTGAGGCGAAGCGCAGCGACAAGGGATTCTGCCTCGATTCCTACGGCATCTGCCGCGAAGCGCCGTCGCTTGTCTGCGAGCAGGGCATCCTCGCCGTTGACGTGCACCGCCCCGACGTGACGATCTGCGTGGAGGTGCGCGACCGCTGCTTCGTCTACTCGAACAAGAACAGGGGACACCGCGGGCTGCCCGTGGGGTGCAGCGGCAAGGGGCTGCTCCTGCTGAGCGGCGGGCTTGACAGCCCCGTGGCGGGCTACCGCATGATGAGCCGCGGCATGAGAATCGAATGCTGCTATTTCCACGCCTACCCGTACACGTCGCAGGAGGCGCAGCAGAAAGTGGAGCGGCTGGCGGAAATCCTCGCCGCCTACGGGCTGACCACGCACATCAACGTAATCCCGTTCACCGACGTGCAGCTGCGGATAAAGCAGCGCGCCCCGGCGGAATTCACGACGCTCATGCTCCGCATGTGCATGATGCAGTGCGCGAACATGCTCGCCGGGCGGCTCGGCGCGGACTGCATCGTGACGGGCGAGAGCCTCGGCCAGGTGGCGAGCCAGACGATACAGAACCTCGCCGTCACCGAGAGCATGGCGCAGTACCCGCTGCTGCGCCCGCTCGTCGGCATGGACAAGGAAGAGATCATCGCCACGGCGCAGCGTATCGGCACGTATGAGACATCGATTTTGCCCTATGAGGACTGCTGCGTGCTCTTCTCCCCGCGCCACCCCGTCCTGCACGCCGACCTTGCGGAGGCGAAGCGCATTTATGCGTCGCTTGAGGCGGAGGAACTTATCCGCGCGGCATACGAGCAGCGCGAAATCAAGCGGTTCGACTGCGCGGGCATCGTTGCGGGGCAGTTCGGCACGCGCGAGAACGCGGCGCGCCTTGCGGCGGAGAACGGAAAAAGCCTGACGGCGGGCGACTAGTATGTGTACTTGACCGACAGCGTGACGAAATGGTTCACCTTGTCGGTCAGCTTGCCGACCCATTTTTCATAGGCGACTTTCGCGTCATCAAGCACTTTCTTCCGATCGTCGTCATTGAGATTGAGGTTACCGTTCTCATCAAAATAGTTCAGATAATCAGCCCTTTTTCCCGGATAGATGTCGTTCTGTACGCCGTCGTTGTGGATGTACTCCAGGGCGTAGCCCAACTTGAGCGACAGCCGGCCTTTCAGCACGCGCGGGAACGTGTACTGCCCCGACACCCCGAACTGGCACACGAGCATGGAGTGTGCGCCCGACATGAAGCTCAGGTGGTTCCAGGCCGCGTCCACATGCTCGCCCTGCGCGAACTGCTGGTGCGTGAACACCGAGCCGTCCGTGCGGTACTGCTCCTTCTCCGCGAGCATATAGCCCACCTTGTCGTCGTCCGAAAAGGACTCCGCCACGTTCTGGTGGCGGATAAAATTCGCGTTCACGTCAAGCTGCAGGCGGCTGATCGGGTTGAAGCGCGCGAAGAACGACACCTTGTCCGAGTCCGGCGGAATGGACGCGCCCATGCAGATGCCGTTGTTCGTGTAGTTCTGGTAGTTCCAGGACGAGCCGGACACGTGCCCGCTCGACTCCGAGTCATACTCCCAGTGCGCGTAGACATAGGGCAGCACGATCTGGTAGGAGAACGACATGAGCGAAAGCGGCGAGCCGAGCGGCGTATACGTCGCGCCCACCTGTCCCGCAAGCCGGATCTTGCTGTCAAAGTTGAGCTTCGCCACTTCCTCCACGTCAAAGTCGTCCACGAAAATATCGGCGGCAAGCTTGACCGTCCGCACCGGCTTGTACTCGAGGAGCAGGCCCATCTGCAAATTCGCGTTCGCGCCGCCGAGGTTCTGGATGACCATGTACGGGGCGGGCAGCGCGTACAGGAACGATGACTGCGGTCCCATCGTGAGGTTCTCATAATAGGAGAGCGAGAATTTCGGCGTGATGTTCAGGCGGAGCGCGTGGAACGCAAGAAATTTGTTGTCGCTCAGATCCTCACCCAGGTTGTTGGTCGCGCCGATGATCTCATACAGCGTCGTGAAGTCCCAGCGCGGGCGGCTCACGTTGAGCGTGACGTTCGCCGCATGGTATGCCGTGTCGTTGAGCGCAAGCCCGTCGCCCAGGAACGGCCCGTAGCCCACGCGGTGGATGCCGCCCGTCGCATAGTAGCGGTCGGTGCCGAGCGCGATATTGCAGTTCACGTTCAGGTAGCCGTCCACCGGACCGACGGTCGCCGCGTCGTACACGGAATCCTGCCCCTGGTTCACGTACCGCTGCGCGACGTTGGCGTACTCCGTGGTCGTCCCCCAGATGCCGAAGTGATAGCCCGCCGTCACAATGCGGGTGAACGGCAACACCACGTCTCCCTCCGCGGCGACCTCGCCCTCCACCTGCTTGCGCAGCGCGCTGTCATCGTTCGTCATGTCCGACTCGGCGCGGAGCGTGCCGCCGACGGCGACCGACACGTGGTACGGGCGCGAGAAAATGCGCTCGTACTCGTCCTTCGCGCGCGCGACCTCACGCGCGTACTGCGGAATGACCGCGCCGTCCTCGTCCGTTCCCGCCGCAATCACCTCATCGATAATGCGCCGGATCGCGTTCGCCGGGTACGGGCGCAACTGCGGCAGAGGCGAGACCAAGCCCTGTATCTCCCACGCCTGCGCCGTCAGGTAGAACGGATCGCCGGGATCGACAGAGACCTGCGCGCCTGCGGCGGCAAGCGCGCAAAAAAGAACTGCACAAAAAAAACATCGTTTCTGCATAGACACCTCGTCAGATTTTAAAGGCGGAAGAACGAACATTCCACGCCGAGCGACATCTCAAACCCGTGCGCGAACGCACCGCGCTCATGGTTATGGTTGAACACGAACACATACGCCGGCTGCGCGGAAAGCTTGAGCCAGGGCTTCGCGTACCAGCTGCCGCGCACCGCAATCCGGTTGACGAATTCGGGCGTTCCCGTCGGCGTTATCCAGTCGCGCCGCTCGCGCCAGTCGTCCTGGTTCTTGCGCGGATAAATCCAGTTCTTGAAGTCCTCATCCGTATTGCCCGAGCCGACCACGGAATCCGTGCCGCCCCAGTCAAGCTCCTTGGTGAACGCGCGGCTGCCCGAGCAGTACTCGCCGCGCGCCATGAACAGGTACATACCGTCCACGGAAAACACGCCCGGCTTCTCGTAGCCCGCCGTCAACTCGCAGGACACGGTGTCCGGCCCGAACGGCGAGCCGACCCACTCATAGAAGAGCGCGTGGTCGCCGATGTTCTCGCTGTACGTGCGCACGAGCGTCCAGTTCGGTCCTTCCTTGATGTACAAAAACGGCTGCGCGTAGTAGCCTTCCAGCGCGAAGTGCAGGTAGCCGCCGCGGAACGGGACAAAAGCCTCCGAGCCGAGCTGCCCGCCCATGCCGTTCGGCGTCTTGTCGTCCGGCCAGTTGCTGCGCTCGTAGGGAGTCTGGAACTGCGTCATCGCGAACATGCCGTAAAAACGCAGCCCGTCGAACGGCACGAATTCCGACTTCAGCCCCAGGTACGCGCAGACGTGCGACTCCACGTCGTCCACGTCCTTGTTGCCCTCGTCGTCGCCGTAGTCGCGCCACGGGGAATAGCCGTGGAAAATCGTCAGCGGGTTCAGAAAGCGCAGCTCAAGCGGCGCGTAGACCAATACGCCCTCCAGCACCGTGAACGTGACGCGCCTGAACAGCCGCACGTCGAACTGGTGCATATACAGGTACTTGTCCACGTTGAATTCGGTGACCGATCCCGTGTACTTGATGTTCGGCGAATAGAACAGCAGTTTTGCGGCGGTCGTCCCCGTCAGGTAGTCCGACATGATGACCGAGCCGTTGAGCGACCGCCCGATTGACTGCGGACCGAGCGCAATCTGAAAGCCGACGCCCGTCTTCTCCGAAATCTTCGTGCCCGCGCTCAGGTAGCCGTAGGACGGGAAATTGACGTCCACCTCGCTCGGCACGGACGGAATGTTCGTGTAGTTGTCGTGGTGCAGCATCGCGCCCTTGTTCTCACCGAGCGACACGTCCACTTTCATCGACACCCAGTCGCCGACCGTTATGCTGACCGGCACGGAGACGAGCGGCAGCCGCTGGTAGCGGTCGAACGTCCAGTCGATGCCCTTGTTCGTCTTGAAGAACGCCTCGGGATTGACCGATGGCTCGACCCCCGCGGAAATCAAATCCGACCCGAACGAGAACACCGGCTCGGCAAAATACGCGCGGATGCGGTCATACTGCGCCCGGCCGCCCTCGCTCAGCGCGTCGTAGTCGATTTCGTCCAAATACAAGGTGAGTTCCTGCACGGTCAGCGGCGCGCTGTCGGCAAAATTGACGGTGCGGCTTTCCAGCGAAACCGCCATGAGCGCGTCATAAATCCAGTGCCCGCTCGGAATCAGCTCCTGCCCGCCCCGGCGGCGGCCGCGCGGCACCGCGCCAATCGAAAGCACGGCAAAAAAGCCGAGCCACAGCACGGCAAGCAAAGTTTTCCGCATGATTGCTCCTTACTAGTCCTCTTCCTGCTGCACGGCAGCAACCGCCGCACGAAGCTCCGCGTCAGAAACCGCCTGCGGATACCGCGCGAGCGCCGCCTCGTAGAACGCGACCGTGCGGAGTCCGTGCGTCCTGAGCGAAAAATGCTTGGCAATCTCATGGCTGCGCGCCGCGAATGCCGCGCGCCGTTCGGGATGGTCAACCAAATCGATGATGTGGGAGACCATCGCCTCGTCGCTGTCCGCAAGATAGCCGTTCTCCCCGTGGAACACGGTGTCGAAAAAACTCTCATCCCGGCGGCACACGACGGGCAGCCGCGAGACCAGCGCCTCAAGCACGGTCATCGAATGCATTTCGGAAAGCGAGGCCGTCACGAAAATATCGCCCAGCCGATAATACAGCGAAAGCGCGTCCCAGTTGATGAATCCCGTGAAGATGATGCGCTGCTCCAGATGCCGATGGTGCGTCGCCTGTTCCAGGTCATAAATCGCGCCGCCCGAACCGACGAACAGCATCTTCACCTGCGGACGCTGATCGAGCACCTGCACGATGACCGAGAACAGCTCCTCGACGCGCTTCTCCTCCACCACGCGCCCGATGAACACGAGCGTCACGTCGTCATCGCCAATCGCAAGGCTCCTGCGCAGGCTGAGCAGTGCTTCGTCCGTGGGCTTCTTCGCGAGGAACGATTTCGTGTCGATTGCGTTCGGAATGACTGCCGAAGGCGTGCGCGGCAGCATCGCGGGCGACTTGAAATAATCGTGCGCCTTCTCCGACACGTTGATGAGCGCGTAGAATTTCTTGTACAGCCGCTGCACCAGTTTCCTGATGACCTTTACCGGGATCAGCCGCCCGCCCATGAGATAATACCGGTAGAAATCCTCCCACATCGTGTGCGTCGTCGCGACGACCGGAATGCGCAGCGCCTTTCCCGCCTGCTTTGCCACGTGGGCGATAAAAAATTCCGTGTGCGAATGAATAATCTGTACGCCATGCGCTTTCAGGAATGCGACCACCGCGCGCTTGTGCGGGAATCCGATGTACTGATTGTCGCCGAACGGCGAGGGAATGGAATGCACGCGCAGCACGTCGGGGTCAGCCTCACCGCCCCCGGATTCATGCGAAGAGACCGTCACGATGACGACATGATGCCCCAGCTCGGTCAGGATTTTCCGCAATTGCACCACCACCGTCACGACCCCGCTTTTCGTCGGCAGATAGGAATCAGAAAACAACGCGATGTTCATAGCGTCTGCTATCCTACCAAATTGTTGCACGAATTTCAAGGATTTGGTACAATCGACCCCATGACGGCGGAAGAAAAAACGACTCTCTACACGCTCCTCAAGACGGCGGCGACAAACGCATACGGCTACGTACCGCCCGCATTCTCCGGCGACATGCCGCCCTTTGCGGACGACGAAGCCGCCGCGCAGAGCGCAGACGAAACGCGGAATCCCCCGGCACGGACGGAAATCCCCGCGCAGACGGAAAACGCCGTGCCGTCCGCGGGAAGCCAGATCGCTGCCATCGCGCAGAAAATTGCCGTCTGCGACCGCTGCGTGCTCGCACGGACGCGGACGAACGTCGTGCCCGGCACCGGCGTGACCAGCCCGCTCGTCGCCGTCATCGGCGAAGGACCGGGCTACGAGGAGGACAAGCGCGGCGAGCCGTTCGTCGGGCCGGCGGGGCAGCTGCTCGACAAAATGCTTGCGTCAATCGGGCTTTCGCGCACGGAAAACTGCTTCATCGCCAACATCGTCAAGTGCCGCCCGCCGAACAACCGCGTTCCCCTGCCCGAAGAGGCCGCCGCCTGCGAATCGTTCCTGCACGCGCAGCTGTTCGCGCTCAGGCCGAAGATGATCCTGTGCGCGGGCAGCACGGCGGCAAAAAACCTGCTCAAAACCAAGAACGGCGTGACGCGGCTGCGCGGACAGTTCTATGACTGGAACGGCATTCCCGTGGCGGTCACGTTCCACCCGAGCGCGCTGCTGCGCGACGCGAGCCAGAAACGGTTCGCCTGGGAGGACCTGAAGATGATGCGCGCGCGCCTGCAAGAAATCGCCCCCGAATACCGCCCATGAAACGATACCTGCACATCGTGCTGAACGTGCCGGTCAACCGGGCGTTCACGTACCTTGACTGCGCGGACGGCACGGAGACGGAAAGCCGCGTCGGCTACCGTGCGGACATCAAATTCGGCAACCGGCGCACCACGGGCTTCATCATCGGGGAATCAGACACGCTCCCGGCGGACTGCGGCGTGGACGAGGCGAAAATCCGTCCTATCCTGCGCCTGCTCGACCGCGAGCCGCTGTTCACGAGCGAGCTGATCGACCTTGCCCGGTGGGTCGCGCGGTTCTACCTCTGCTCCACGGGCGAGGCGCTCGCCGCCATGCTCCCCGGCGGAAAGCGCGAAACCGACGCTGGCAGCTTCTCGTTCGCCGAAGAAGCCCCCGACACCACCGCCCGCACCCTGAGCGACGAGCAGACGGCCGCCGTGCAAGGCATCCTTGACGCGCGGACAACAACGCACCTGCACTACCTGTACGGTCCGACCGGCACGGGAAAGACCGAAGTCTTCTTGCAGGCGGCGGAAGCCCTGCTCGCGCAGGGCAAGGGGGTCATCTACCTCGTGCCCGAAATCGGGCTGACCAATCAGGTCATCGAAGCCGTGGTCGCGCGCTTCGGGCAGACGGCGGCGGTGCTGCATTCGGGGCTGACTCCCAGCCAACGGCTCGGCGAATGGAAGCGCATCCTGCGCCGCGAGGCGCGCGTGGTCATCGGTGCGCGGAGCGCGGTGTTCGCGCCCGTTCCCGACCTCGGCATGATCATCATCGACGAAGAGCACGACGGCTCGTACAAAGGCGGCTCGACCCCGCGCTACCACGCGCGGCAGGTGGCAATGTACCGCGCGGCAAAACGCGGCATCCCGCTCGTCATGGGCAGCGCGACACCGAGCGCGGAGGCATGGCACGCCATGGCAAACGGCACGATCATACGCCACACGCTCACGAGGCGGCTCGCCGGCGGCGCGGAGCCGGTCGTCAGGGCGATAGACCTCTCCGCGCTCGCGCTGGACGGCTGTATCTCCCCCGAACTCGCCGGGGCAATCACGGAGACGCTCGCGCAGGAACGGCAGGTCATCCTCTTCCTGAACCGGCGCGGCTTCACGCATTTTTTCCGCTGCAACTCGTGCGGATTTGAGATGAAGTGCAAGAACTGCTCGGTCGCGCTCACGTTCCACAAAAACGAAAAACGGCTGCGCTGCCATTACTGCGGCTGGCAGACCGTTCCCCCGCAGGAATGCCCCGAATGCGGCTCGCTCGACGTGGGCTATTCGGGCTTCGGCACGGAATTCATCGAGCAGGAAGTCCGCGCGAAATTCCCCCACGCCCGCGTCGCCCGCGTCGATACCGACAACGTGACTCACAAGGGCGAATTGCAGGAAAAGCTGGATGCGTTCCGCCGGGGCGAGTACGACATCATGCTCGGCACACAGATGGTCGCCAAGGGACTGAATTTTCCCCGCCTCCAGCTGGTCGGCGTTATCCTTGCGGACACGGGGCTGCACCTGCCCGACTTCCGCGCGCAGGAGCGGACGTTCGCGCTCATCACGCAGGTGGCGGGGCGCGCGGGCAGGTTCTTTCCCGACGGGCGCGTGCTGGTGCAGACCTATGCCCCCGACCGTATGCCGATTGCCTGCGCCGTCCAGGGCGCGACCGCCCAGTTTTACGACGAAGAGCTCAAGCAGCGCGCCGCGCTTGATTTTCCGCCGTTCTCGCGCCTAGTACGGCTAGTGTTCCGCGCGCCCACCGAAGCGCAGGCCGAACAGGCGGCGGCGGGCGCGGCGGCAATCCTGCGCGAATCGCTCAGAAAGAACGCGCGCGCCGACGAGCCGGAAATCCTTGGTCCAGCCGCCTGCCCGATCGCAAAAATCGCCGCAAACTGGCGATACCAAATCCTGTTGCGCGGCAACAGCCGCGCTACCATGCAGACCGTCGCCGCCGATTTGCTCTACAACTACAAGCACGACAGCGACGTCCACATTGAATGCGACGTGGATCCCGTCGCCCTGCTCTGAATGAATTAGACGTGGCGGCGCACGCCGTCAAAGCGCACGTTCCACAGGAACAGCCCTGACGCAGGGGCGGTCGCGCCGGCTTTCCTGCGGTCGCGGCTGTCGAGCACGTGCCGGAAATAATCGGGGCTTCGTTTTTCTCTCTCAAACTGAATCAGCGTCCCGGTCAAGCTGCGCACCATTTTCCAGAGAAATGCGTTCGCGGTGATCTCAAAGACGAGCTTGTCGCCGTCGGGACAAAAAACGGCCTGCTCGATAAAGCGGAATGTCGATGCGCTCGCGTCCCCGGCGGCGGCAAAGGTCGCGCAGTCAATCTCGCCGTGCAGGTGCGCCGCCATCTCGTTCAGCACGCGAATATCCGGCTGATGATGAATCTGCCACACATAGCGCATTTCCGTCGCGCGCGCGCTTTTTCCGCAGTAGATGACATAGCGGTAGGTGCGCGCTGTCGCGCTGAACCGCGCGTTGAAATGCTCGTCCACGCACCGCGCGGCATTGATGCGCACGTCATGCGGCAGAAAGGCGTTGAGCGCCGGCACGTAGTTCTCTGCCGGAATCGAATCGACCGGGCTGAAAAAATTCGCCGCCTGCGCCGCCGCATGCACGCCGCTGTCAGTCCGTCCGCTGCCGTAGAGCGGCGTGGGCTGCTTGTGGATTTTCTGGAGCGCGGTCTCCACCGCCGCCTGCACGGTACGCACTGCCTTGCCGCCCGCAGCCCGGTCCTGCCGCTGCCAGCCGCAAAAATCGGTGCCGTCATACGACAGCGTGAGCAGGATGTTACGCATCGTCGTCCGACGGCACAAAATCAAGGCCGTTCGCGTCGGCGAGCACCTTGGTAATCTGCTCGTACAGCTCGCGCGACTTCTCGAGGAGCGGACCGGGCTTTGACTTTGACGACCGCCCCAGCCCGAAGCCGCGCGCAATCGAACGCTTGCACTCGTCCAGTTTCTTGAGCCGCTGCTGCATGTCGTCGGTCTGCCCGTACTTGAATTCCAGCAGCCCCACCTCATAAATCAGCCCGTCGTAGCCGTAGTTCTTGTCGGTGTCCGGCCCAAGGTTGGTCATCACGCCGAGCGATTCGGTGCGCGCCATCTCGTTTATCAGCGTCTGCTCGTAAAAAAAGAGTGCCTTGCGGTAAAACGCCTTGGCAACCCAGTCATAATTGTGGCCCGGCACTTCCTCGTTCAGGTGATTGCACAGCCAGGCGAGGCGGAGCGAAAGCACGGCGCGCTTGACCGTCGGCGCGTAGCCCAGATCGACCTTGCCGTAGGAAAGCAGGGCAAGGAAATACATCGCCGCGCCGTCCAGCAGCGAGCGCTCCGTGTCCAGCTGATAATGCGGGAAGATATTGCTCACCGTCTTGATGCGCTGTTCCTCGTCGGCGCGCAGCGCGTCAATCGAAGCCTTGTCCGTTATCACGGGGAAATCGTTCCAGAAAAACGCGATATGGCAGCGCGGGCATGCCCCGACCGCATAGATGAGCGGATAAACCTTGCCGTACTTTGCCGACGGCTCGTACAGGCGGTGCAGCTCGTCGGTCAGCTCGCCCGCAATCATGCGCCCGCTCCCCGAAAGCATCTCCTCGCGGGCAAAATCGCGCTGGCAGCACGGACAGCGCACCTTCGTCTTTGACCAGTACGAAATCTTGGCTTTCTTGCCGTCGTCCACCGCCGGCTTCTTAGAGACATTCGCGTACATCGCCGCCCCCCTCTTTTTCTATCACGACAAACGCCGTCGCAAATTCTTTTTCGTGGCTCAACGAAAGGTGCACGGCACACGGGCCGACCCGCTCGGCAAGAATCCGCCGCGTGTCCTCCCCGAACGCGAGCGACGGGTTGCCGCTCTCATCGTTGACGACCCACATATCCTTGAGCGACAGCCCGGCAAACCCCGTTCCCAGTGCCTTGGCGAACGCCTCTTTTGCCGCAAAGCGCACCGCGTAATGCTGGCTCGCCGAGGCGATATTCCGGGGCGAAGCCGCGCAGCGTTCTGCATCCGCAAAGAAACGGGAAAGCAAATCATCGTCCCGCACCCATTTTTCAAAGCGGCTCACTTTCGCGATGTCCGTGCCGATGCCGTAGATCATTCGCCGCCCCCGTCCTGCGCCGCACCGGCATCCGGCTCAAGCGACCGCGCCGTCACCGTGACGGAAACCGACCGCGTGCCGTCCTCTGCCGTCACGCCCGCGGGCAGGGAAAACCGCAGCGGCACCGTATGCGTTCCCGCCGCGGAAATGCCGCTGCAATCGGCGAGCACCGTGGAAACGCCCGGGCGGTACTGTTCCAACACGAGCACCGGCCCGCGCAGGGTCAGCGTGACAGGGGCGATGCTTCCCGCCGGCTCGAGCGTGCCGTTGAGCGCGGAGAACTGGACGGGAACGGACGTGAACGTCCGGGTCGTCATGGCTTCCGCCACTTTCACCGTCACCGAAACCACCGTGCCCTGCGCGACTTTCAGGAAGATGCCGGGATTGTCGAGCGACACTTTCGTCGTCACGTCGCTCCGCGCGCCATCGACGGAAACCTGCCGCGTCTGAAGGCGCGTGCAATGCTCGACCATCGAGCGCGGCCCGGTCACCTTCGCCTCGTCTGGGCTCAGCGTGACCGCGCCTTTCTCATAACCGTGCGCCGGCTCGCCCGAAATGAGCGCGCTCACCGGGACGAACGCGCTGATCTGCTCCTCCACCGTCAGCAGCACTTCCTCGGGGCTGACCCGGATTTCCATCGGCTCGATGAGCATCGCGTTCTCGCTCAGCGCGATCAGCACGGGAAAACTGGACTCACCCTCCCGCGCGACGTAATTCAGGTCGAGGTAGGCGGAAAAATCGCTCTCATGCAGCGTGGAGATGCTCTCCGGCTTGCCGCGCACCATCACGCGCACGGTACGCGGGAACGGGCTTGCCGCCACCATGCCGTTCTGCGCGTCAATCGCCAGCGGCACGACAAACGACTTCCGGTCCATCGTGGAGAACAGGTAAAACATATAGAACGGCAGCGCGAGCGCCACGCACACGACGATAGGAAGCCAGTTCTTCCTGACGGAATCAACAATTCGACGCGCTTTCATCGACGGTATCCTCAATCGTATATTGGTCGGGGGTGAGCTCCAGGAGGTTCTCCAGGATTTTGGTCAGCTGGTCGGTGCTCAGGTCGTAGTGCAGCTTCGAGTCGTAGGCAAGGCTGAGTGCCCCGGATTCCTCCGAGACGACGAGCACCACGGAATCACTCACCTCGCTCAGGCCGAGCGCGGCACGGTGGCGCGTCCCGAACGTCTTCTTGATGTCGTACTGCTCCGAAAGCGGCAGGAAGCACCCCGCCGAGACGACCTTCCCGTTCTGAATGAAACACGCGCCGTCGTGCAGCGGCGTGTCATGCCCGAAAATCGTCACGAGCAGCGCCGACGACACGTCCGCGTTGATGCGCGTCCCCGTGTCCATGATGTCGTCCATTTTGGTGTGGCGCATGAACACGGCGAGCATTCCCCGCCGCTGCTTGGAAAGCATCTCCGCCGCGATGATGACCGAATCCACGTAGGTGTGGCGCGATCGGTTGCCGAACGTGAGCCATTCCGTCTGCCCGAGCTTGAGGAAAATCTTGCGCAGCTCAGGCTGGAACACGATGGCAAAGCAGATGGCGAGCGCGGGCGCGAGGATATTCATGAGCCAGCGGAGCATTTGCAGGTTGAGCGCGACCGCGAGCACGTAAGCCCCCGCCACCAGCCCCGCCGCCTTTATCAGTAGCACGGCGTTCGTCTTAATGAACAGCTGGTGCACTTTGTACAGCAGAAACGCCATAATCCCGATGTCGATCACCGGGCTGAAATACTGATTGTATATGCGTAAAAAAACATCCAACGCGTTCACGTTCGCTTCCTTTTCCTGCTCAATTATATCCTATTCCGCCCAAAACTGCCATCGCATCCACCGTCTCCTGCACGTCATGCACCCGGAGCAGGGACGCGCCCGCCATGACCGCAAGCAGATTCGCCGCGAGCGTCCCCGCAAGCCGCCCGTCCGCCGCGCGTCCCGTCAGCGCGCCGATAACGATCTTGCGCGAAAGCGCCATCAGCACGGGATACCGCCCGCCGCACAGCTGCCCGCACCGGCGGACAAGCGTGCAATTTGCCCCGGCATCCTTGCCAAAGCCGATTCCGGGGTCAAGGACAATCTTATTATCGGCAATTCCGCGCGAACGCGCATACCGGACGCGGCCGTGCAGATACGCATCGACCTCGGCGAACACGTCGCCATAAGCGGTGTCCTCCTGCATTATAGCAGGAACGCCGCGTTTGTGCATCAGTATGACGGGAATTTTCGCGTGCGCGGCAACGGCAGCCGACTGCTCATCATCCTCCAACGCCGAAACGTCGTTCAGCATATCCGCGCCCTCATCCAACGCCGCGCGCAGGACGGCGGATTTCCGCGTGTCCACGCTTACCGGGACTGAACTGTGCCTGCGCACCGCGCGCAGCACCGGCACGATACGGCGGATTTCCTCGTCGGCATCCACATAGTCCGCGCCCGGCCGCGTGGATTCCCCGCCGATGTCCAGTATGTCCGCGCCCTCGTCGATAAGCCGCAGCGCACGGTCGGCAGTGCCGCGGCTTTCCGCAAAGAACGAATCGGGCGTGGCGTTCACGATGCCCATCACGAACGCGGGACGCTCCGTCGTGATGACCCGATCCGCCAGTTCAAAGCGCAACGCCGCGCCACCAGCCCTGCCCACGCGCTACGCCCCCGCCGCGGCAAGCACGTCCCGTGCCGCCTGCGCGATATGCCGGGGGCTCATCCGCGCGTCCGCGGCAATCTCCTCGCGCGTGCCGTGTGCCAGGAACGCGTCGGGAAAGGCGAGCACCGCCGTATGCGTCATGCCGCGCGCATAGAGCACGTTCTGCAAATAAACGCCCACGCCGCCGGAACGCACGCCGTCCTCCACGAACACGACGGCGGCATAGCCCCGCGCAATGCCCGCAAAATACTCCTCGTCCACGGGCTTGACAAAACGCAGACTGTACACGTCGGCGCAGATGCCGTCAATCGCGAGCGCGCGGGCAGCCTGCACCACCTCGCCGTAATAGCCGCCCGTCGTCACGAACAGCACCGACGGCGTTCTCCCCGCCGAAAGCGACGGCGCGTAATCCTCGCAACGGACAAGAATGCCCCGCCCCACCGCAATCGCACCGTCAAACACGGCCGTCTCCGTCGGGCACGACAGCTTGGGATAGCGGATGACGATAGGCGACTGCTGCGCGACCGCCCAGGACAGACACCGCGACAAATCCGCCGCGGAGACCGGCGCGAGCAGGGTCAGGCCGGGAACGGGGCGCAGCAGCGCGATGTCGAACAGCCCCTGGTGCGTCTCGCCGTCGCCGGGAACGATGCCCGCCCGGTCAAGGCAAATGACCACCCCCCGCCCGCTCAACGCCACGTCATGGATAATCTGGTCAACCGATCGCTGAATGAACGTCGCATAAATCGCCACCACGGGAATCAGACCGCCCGCCGCAAGGCCGCCCGCAAACGTCACCGCGTGTTCCTCGGCAATCCCCACGTCAAAAAAGCGGCCCGGAAAACGGCGCGAGAACGCGTCCAGCCCCGTGCCTTTCTGCATCGCCGCCGTAATCGCCACGACCTGCGGGCATTCCTCCGCCAACGCGACGAGCGAGCGGCTGAAACTTTCAGTAAAACTGACCGTATCGAACCGCTCGAACGTGCCGTCGGAAATCTGGAACGAACCGACCCCATGGAACGTCGCCGGGTCGTTCTCAGCAGGAGAATAGCCCTTGCCCTTGACCGTCCGCACGTGCACCACGACGGGCTTGGGCAGGCTGCGCACACGCCGGAACACGTTCTCCAGTTCAGCGATGTCATGCCCGTCTAGCGGACCGACGTATTCCATGCCTAAATCGGTGAAAAAATTGTTGGAGAGCAGAAGCCCTTTCAGCGCGCGCTTAAAACGATAGATGAATTTGCCCAGATGCCGCTCGGAATACGGGATTTTGTCCACAATGCCGTCCACCCAGGAACGGAACGACTGGTACGTGCGCGACATCGTGAGCCGGCTCAGATAGCGCGAGAGCGAGCCGGTGCTTGCGCTGATGGACATCTGGTTGTCGTTCAGCACGACGATGAGATTCTTGGAGAGCTGCCCCGCGTGCGACAACGCCTCGAACGCCATACCGCCCGTCAGCGCGCCGTCGCCGATCACCGCGACCGCTTTCCCCGCCTTCCCCCGCAGTTCCCACGCCGTCAGCAGCCCCAGCGCCTGCGATATGGACGTGGACGCATGGCCGTTGTCAAAAAAATCGTGGGGGCTTTCTTTCGTGCGCGTAAAGCCGGACAGCCCGCCGTGCTTCCGCAGCGTGCTGATCGCACCGTACCTGCCCGTCAGAATCTTGTGGGCATAGCACTGATGGCTCACGTCAAAAATAATCGCGTCGGAGGGGGATGAGAACACGCGGTGCAGGGCGACGGTCAATTCGACCGCCCCCAGATTACTCGCCAGATGCCCGCCGTTTTTCGCGACGACGGCGAGAATCGTCCGCCTGATTTCGTCAGTGAGCTCGGGAAGCGCGGATTCCGGCACACGCTTGAGGTCGTCCGGTGAGTGAATGCCTGAAAGAATCGTAACCGTCCTCCCGAAAAAAAGACCGCGCAGTACGATTACTTTCGCGGTCTTTCAAAGTCCGTCGCAAAAGAGCTTACTTGCTCTTATGACGGTTGCGTCGCAGCATCTTCTTTCGCTTGTGCGTCGCCATCTTCTGGCGTTTTCGTTTCTTTCCGCAGGGCACGTTCGGCACTCCTTAATAAAGATATGTTATCATTATAGCAGAAAACGCAGTTTCGTCAAGTGGCGTTCCGCTGACCGCTACTGTTTTTCGATGCGGTACTGCACTTTTTCGTTGAACAGCTGGCTCGCCGCGAGCGAGACGACCTTCCCGTCGTTCTCCTCGATTGCCGGATCCTCGATCTTTGACATCTGGAACGCACGGCGGCTGGACGCGCACGTAATCTCGTACACGTTCCCGGAAAATTTGACCAACGCCTCTAGGGGGAATATCATCTCGTCACCTCGTATGCGGCATTATAATAGAAACCGGCGGAGCATGTCAACCGACCACGCGGCGGGCACAAGCGGCACGGACGCGCGTTTTTTTCATGCCCAACCGCGAGCCGGCCGGGGTATATTGACACAACGCGAAAAAAGCAGTTTACTGTTTGCCCGCATTTTGCAAAACCGCCGTATCTTATTGACTAAAACCTGCATTCTGATATAATGGACGGTATACGCTATGGGCTATCAGTCGGAAGAAGCATTGACAAAGGCATACGCGCTGCTTGAGGCAGGCGACCCCGCGCAGGCACGGAACGTGCTGGCGGAAGCCATCCAGTATGACCTGGAGAACAAGGAAGCGCCGTTTGCGTTGTGGTGCTGCTCGTTCTGGGAGCGTTTCATCGCTTCCCTGAAAGCGATGGATGCCTTTGAGCGCGGCGAGGAGTTGGTCACGCACTGGAAAGCATTCCTCCGCGACATCGCGCTCCGCGACGACACGACGGAAAAAGCCGTGTACGCCACGCAGCGGGGCGTGTTCTCGCTCTCGCTCGCCAGCTATGCGGCCGCGGACAAGCAGGACGCGCAGCAGCAGGCGGAGACGTTCCGGAAGACCGGGCTGTGCCATAAGAAGCTGGGGAACTACGCCGACGCATTCAGCTGCCTTACCGAGGCGAACCGGCGCATGCCGCTTTCCGCGCCGATCATAGCGGAAATGGCGGACTGCTACGCGCTGTGCGGCGAGGAGAAGAAAGCGCGGGTGCTCTTCCGCGAGGCGTTCTTCCAGGACGCGCAGGCGGTTGACCTCGACTTTTTGGACAGCGAGCTTATCTGCTGCCTGATCCGTCAGGTGCGGGGCAAAGGCTACACGGGCGCGGCGTTGCAGGAATGGATTCCCGTGTACGGCACGGTGTACGGCGTGTTCAGCGCGAAGCGCAAGCTCAAGGGGCAGGAAGTCGGCATCCTCAAGCGGAACATCTACGCGATGGAATCCGAACGCTGCGATCCGTCAAGCGACCTTGCCGTCCTGACGCCCAAGCTGATAAACATGTATTTCTGGTTGATTGACCATTACGTCCACACGGAGGACAACCGGGACAAGACCAATGAGATACTGCTCAAAATAAAAATGATAGATAGGAATATTTACAGCCTGTACGACGCAAAATAAGGCTGATAGGAGATTTTATGTCAGAACTCGTAACAAAAGTTCAGGAGATGCTCAAAGAAGAGACGTGGACTCGTGCAACAATCAGCAACTACACCAAGAACAATTTGATTGAACTGGCGAATATCCTTGAGCAGGCAAAAAAAGAGGACGTCGCCGACGAGGTGAAGGCAATCTGCGACGAGCAGCTGGCAAGCAACCGGGACAGCATCATCGCCCTGTATATTTCCGGTATGCTCGCACTCAAGAAAGGCACGCTGGACACCTCCGCGCTCGAAACGCTCGTGGACATCTTCCGGAAAAACCATAAGGAGAACGTGGTCGTCTACCTGTGTGAGACAATCCTTGAGGACGACCCGTCCAACAAATTCGCGCTGCGCACGCTCGCAAGCTGCTACCGCGAGGACAAGAACGAAAAAATCTGGGACATCTACGAGCGGCTCGTAAAAATCGACTTTGAGGAAGCGGACGCCGCAAAGCTGCTGGGCGACCATTACGAGCCGACCGACAAAGAGCTTGCGATCGACTACTACAAAAAGGCGCTGCTGCGCTACGTGAACGCGAAGAACTACACCGCCGTGAGCGAAGTCTGGAAAAAGCTCGTCCTGCTCGTCCCGGAGGAAATCGACTTCTTCATGCTCGTGCAGCGCAAGATCGCAAAGACCATCAGCGCGGACAAGAGCGCGCTCCTGATGCAGGACCTGTACGGCTGGTACAAGGACACCAAGAAGTGGGACATCGCCATCGACATCCTCAAGCTCATCCTCTCGATTGACCCCAAGGACAACTGGGCGCGGCGCGAGCTGGTCGAATGCTACACGGGAAAATACGCCGACCACAGCAACGTGGCGGACTATATCCGCTCGTCAAACCTGGGCCAGAGTTTCCGCAACGTGTTCGAGGCAATCAACGACTTTGAGAAGCATATCGCGTTCGACGTGAAGCACTTTGTGTTCCACCGCACCTGGCACGTGGGCATTATCCGCAAGGTGGAGAACGACACGCTCACGATCAACTTCGGCAAGAAAAACGGCGTGCGCGAGATGTCGCTCAAAATGGCGGTGGACGCGCTCCAGCCGCTCGCCGCCGACCATATCTGGGTGCTCAAGGCGACCAAGGCAAAGGACGAGCTGGCAAAGCAGGTCAAGGCCGACAAGGCATGGGCGCTCAAGACGATCATCAAGAGCTTCAACGGCAGCTGCGACTTCAAGCGCATCAAGGCGGAGCTCGTCCCCGCAATCCTCACGCCGGGCGAATGGACCGGCTGGAACAGCGCGGCAAAGAAAATCCTGGAGAACGACGCCACGTTCGGCGTGAACCCGAACGACATCAACGAATACATCGTGCGCGACCGCGAGATCACCACGGAAGAGAAGCTGAACAGCGAATTCAAGGCGCAGAAAAAATTCTTCGAGCGCATCGACATTTTGATGCGCTACCTGAACGACGAGGCGACCGAAAAGGAAAGCGACCTGTTCGCCGACATGTTCAGCTATTTCACGGGCTACGTCAAGTCGTTCGCCACCACGAACGACGCGAACGAGCAGGTCGTCGCCTCATATCTGGTCGTGCAGAAAGTGACCGCGCGCTGCCCCAACCTCTCCGTCCCGGCAAAATACAGCTTCGACAAGCTCTACCGCCGCATCAAGAACCCGCGCGCCATGTACGACGAGCTGAAGGACACCAAGAACACCACGCTGCGCGAGGACTACCTGAACGACATCAAGATGCTGCCGGACTGGGTTGACCAGTACATCATGCTGTTCCCCGCCGTGCTCGAAAAACGTATGCTCGACACGCTCATCAAGGCGGGCGAGACCGAAAAGGTGCAGAAACTCGCCGTCACGGCGTTCGACGACTTCCGCGGCTACCGCGACGCGATCCTCTATTTCTTCGAGCACTGCCGCGACGAGGACTGGTTCGTGCAGGCGGGCATTCCGTTCCAGAAACAGCTCATCGCGCTGCTGAACATCATCGCGCACTCCTACCGCGAGATCAACAGCCACGTGGACACCACGGAAAACCGCAAGGTCATCAGGAACGCGGAGCGGCTCCTGTTCGACAACGGCACGCTGCTCGGCTATATGCTCGACAGCGACGAAGCGACGATGAGCCACCTGTACACGCTCGTGGACGACATCGCCGACCTTGAGGGCAGCATCAAGGCGCAGCTGCGCAACAAGATCCTTGAGAAATACCCGGACTACAAATTCCACAAGGCCGAGGAGAAGTCCGCCGCGCCTAAGGGAATGCTGGTCACGGCAAAGAAGCTCAAGGAAAAGCAGGACGAGGAGACCGACTTGCAGACCGTGCAGATTCCGCAGAACGCGCAGGAAGTCTCCGAGGCGCGCGCGAAAGGCGACCTGAAAGAGAACGCCGAATACCAGGCGGCAAAGGAACACCAGCACTACCTGAACAAAAAGCTGTCTCAGCTGCAAGGCGAGCTTGCGCGCGCGGTCATCTTTGACCCCACGACGGCAACCACGTCATACATTTCGTTCGGCACGATGGTCACGCTCACCAACAAGGACACGGGCAAGGACGAGACCTACACGATTTTGGGACCGTGGGAATCGGACACCGACAACGGTATCATCTCCTATATGTCGCCGTTCGGGAACGAGCTGCTCGACCACAAACTCGGCGACGAGCTGGACTTTGAGATCAACGGTCATGCCTACCGGTTTACCGTCAAGGCAATAAACATCGCGAAGTTCTAAGCAGGAAGCCCCGCCCGCGCGGGGCTTTTTTATGCGTCCACCGTAATTTCCACGGGGCAGTGGTCTGAGCCGGGCACATCGGCAAGAATGCGCGTGGACGATACGGCAGGCACGAGCGCGTCGTTGACGCAGGTGTAGTCAATGCGCCACCCGATGTTCTTCTCGCGGGCATGGAATCGGTAACTCCACCAGGTGTACAACGCCGGTTCGGGATGCTGCGCGCGGAAAACGTCGGCGTAGCCGTTCGCAGTGAAAAAATCCATCCAGGCGCGCTCTTCGGGAAGATAACCGGCGTTCCCCTCGTTCGCCTTGGGATTCGCCAAGTCAATCGGCTTGTGGGCAATGTTGTAGTCGCCGCAAAGCACGACATCATAGCCGTCCGCGACGCGCGCGTTCAGATAGGCGAACATCGCGTCGCAGAACCCTAGCTTGTAGCCGAGCCGCAGCCCCGGTCCCTGGCTGTTGGGAAAATACGCGCTGACGACGACCAGCTTCCCGAAATAAGCGGCAATTACCCTGCCCTCATCGTCGTAAGCCGGGTCGCCCAAAAGCTCGATGGCATCCGGCTCGCGGCGCGAATAAATCGCCGTTCCCGAATACCCGGCTTTTTTTGCCGACGACCAGTAGGAGCGGAACACCGCCGCGCCGTCCGCGACCGCCACGGGCGAAACCGCGTCCTTTCCGGGAGCGGCAAAGCGGCTGTCCTCCCCGCTTCCTGGCGCGAGCACTGCCTGCGAGAGCTGCGACGGATGCGCCTTGGTCTCCTGAACGCACACCACGTCGGCATCACTGCGCAGGAGCCAGTCCACAAACCCTTTCTTTTCCACGGCACGAATGCCGTTCACGTTCCACGAGATAATCTTCATACGGCAATGGTAGCACAAACGCGCTATTTCGTCAGCACGACCGAATGATACGCGCCGCCCGCGCTGACGAATTTCGGCGGGTTTTCCGCCGCCCGCGCCAGATCCGTGACGGACACGCCGCCGCACTGCCAGCCGTCCGGGTCATCAAATTCCAGCTGCCGCAGGGCGGCACAACCGCTGAACGCCTCCGCGCCAAGTTCACGGCACGCAGCGGGAATAGAAACGGAAGCCAACGCCGTGCAGCCCGCGAACGCGCCCCGGCCAATCACGGCAAGGTTGCCCGGAAAGCGGATGGAGGCAAGCTGCCGGTTACCCACAAACGGGCTGCCCGACACGCGCGAGCATTCGGTGACCGCGGACAAATCAAGGGAGACGAGCACACGGCTCTCACGCACGGCATCGCTGATACGCTGCACCGTCTTGCCGCCGACCGTGCCGTTCGCCACGACGACCACCTCGCTCCCCGGCGGCAGCAGGCCGAGCGCGACCCGGAAATCAGAGACATCAATCACGTTCGCGCCGTTCGTCAGCTGAACGGTCGTCCCCGACTCCACGTCGTCGGGGCTGTCATGGGAAAACACGATGGCAAGCCGCGAATACCTTCTCATACAGCACCTCCCCGCTCCTCATCTCCGCCGTCCCGCCCAGTATACCACGGGACGACGCGCCGCGCCAGTAAAATCACGCCTGAGACAGCAGCGCGTTCACGATTGCCGCGGCCACCGACGAACCGCCCTTGCGCCCGCGCGCGACGATATGCGGCAAGTCGCTGTTTAGGATAAGCTCCTTGGCGGCCGTCACGTTCACGAAGCCCACGGGCACGCCCACCACGAACGCGGGCGAGAAAAACCCCGCGTCATGCAGCTGCCGCAGCCGCACCAATGCCGTCGGCGCGTTCCCGCAGGCAAACAGCACGGGTCGGCTACCGTCCGCAAACAGCCGCGCCGCCTTGTCCACCGCGCATGCCGCCCGCGTCAGACCGCTGCGCTGGCTCGCTTCCGCCACATCGTCGTCCGCCATAAAGCAGCACGTCTCTATGCCGAGCCGCTCGCACGAAAGCGCGCTGATGCCCGACCGCGCCATGTTCGTGTCGGTCACGATGACCGAGCGGCGGGAAAGCACGTCCCGCGCGGCATCCAGCGCGCCGGGAGAAAAGACGAGGCTTTCCGCATAGTCAAAGTCCGCGCTCGCGTGGATGGCACGGAACACGACCGCCTGCCGCTCCGGCGGGACGACGATTCCCCGCGCGGCAAGCTCATCAGCAATCACCCGGAAGCTTGCCGGCTCAATGTCGCGCGGCGCGAACTCCCGCACGGACGGATAGCGCGCCAGCGCGCCAGCGGGGAACAGCTCCAGCGCGCTCAAAACTCCACCCCCGCGCGCGCCGCCACGCCCGCGTCAAACGGATGCCTGACGCACCGCATTTCCGTGACGTAATCGGCGCGCGCAAAAAAGCCCTCCGGCGGCTCGCGCCCGGTCAGCACCACCTCCACCCGCTCAGGCACGGCGGCAAGGAACGCGTCCACCGCGCCGGTATCGACGAGCGCGCTGCGGTAGGCGGCGCAGATTTCGTCCAGCACGAGCAGGACCGGAGCGGAACTGCCCGCACACAACTCCCTTGCCCGCGTGAAATGCGCGTCGCAGATCGCCCGTGTCTCCGTACGCTGAACCGCCGTCATCTGCGCCACGAAACGCCCGCCCGCCTTGCCGCGCAGGACGACCGCCCCCAGCGTTTCGAGCGCGGCAAGCTCGCCCGTCCGCCGCCCCTTGAGGAACTGTACGATGACCACGCGCCACCCGTTCCCCGCCGCCCGCACCGCAAGGCCGAGCGCGGCAGTCGTCTTTCCCTTACCGCCGCCATAATACAAATGCACCATGCGCCCAGTATACCACACCGCGCGGATTTTTGACAGGCAGCCGTTATGACCGCCCTTCGCCGAAGATAATCCGGTACACCGCGTCCATGTCGAGCGACGCGCGCACGGCGGCGGCGAGGCGGTCAAAGGCGGCTTCGCGCTCGTCCTGATACGGGCGGTAGGACGGCACGGGAATGCCCCGGCGCGCGCACAGCACCGTGAGGACGGCGCGGAACACTGCGTCGCCGTCAAAAAACCCGTGGAGATACGTGCCGAGGACGGTGCCGTGTACGACGGCGCGGGGACACGCGCTCCCGTCAAGGAATGTCGTCTGCCCGTGGTGGATTTCGTAGCCCTCCGCCGCGCACCCCGACAGCGCGGAGAACATGCCGCCGAGCGCGGGCAGTTCCCCGCTCACGCGCGCGCGCGTCTTCTGCGGCGTGAATGTCGTCCGGACGGGAAGCAGTCCGAGCGCGGCGAGCGAAGGGCGGGCGGATTCGTCCTCGTTTCCGTCCGGGTCGTGCAGGGCGTTCCCCAGCAGCTGGAAGCCGCCGCAAATGCCGATGACCGGCACGCCGCTGTGTGCCGTGCGCACGATAATCCTGTCAAGCCCGGTTTCGCGCAGCCAGTCCATGGCGCGCACGGCGTTCTTTGTGCCGGGAAGCACGAGCAGGTCGAGCGAATCGGTTGTATTGGACGCATCAACTGCGGCCGCGCACGATGCCGCCGTGTCGAAAAAAGTGACGCGCACGGACGGCAGGCGGGCGAACGGCAGCAGGTCGGTGGCGTTCGACAGATACGGCAGGCGCACCACGCCGACGTGAAGCACGGCATCGTCCTTGCCGTCCGCGCCGCGCGATTCGATGTCGCACAGGCTGTCCTCGTCATCAATGAGCAGGTCCGGGAGGAACGGGACGACGCCGAGCACGGGAATGCCCGTCAGCGCGTGCAGTTCGTCCAGCCCGCCGCGCAGCAGCGACACGTCGCCGCGGAATTTGTTGATGACAAAGCCTTTGATCCGCTTGCGCTCCTGCGCGCTCACGAGCGCGGCCGTTCCGTACAGGCTCGCGAACACGCCGCCGCGGTCGATGTCCCCGGCGAGCAGCACGGGCGCGTCCGTCAGCGCGGCAAGCCCCATGTTCACGATGTCGCCGTCGCGCAGGTTGATTTCCGCCGGGCTGCCCGCGCCCTCCAGCACGATGATGTCGTTCTCCGCCGCGAGCGATTGGTACGCCGCCATAATCTGCGGCACGAGCGACGTGCGCCGCGCAAAATAGTCGCGCGCGCTCATCGTCCCCGTCGGCACGCCGTTCACCACCACCTGACTGCCTGTCTCGCCCGTCGGCTTGAGCAGAATCGGATTCATGCGCACGTCCGCCGCAATGCCCGCCGCCGCCGCCTGCATGATCTGCGCGCGTCCCATCTCCAGCCCGTCCGCCGTCACGCCGCTGTTGAGCGCCATGTTCTGGCTCTTGAACGGCGCGACGCGGTAGCCGTCTTGCGCGAAAATGCGGCACAGCGCGGCGACCAGCACCGATTTGCCCGCGTTGCTCATCGTCCCCTGAATCATGATGTTCGCCGCCTGCGGCCGGGTGCGCGGCGATTTCCGCACGGGCGGCGCGGCTGTCTTCAAACACGCGGATAGCGCGGCGATGAGGCGTTCGTTCTCCGCCTCCGTGCGGACGGCGATGCGGTACCAGTGCGCGTCAAGGGCGAAAAAATCCGCGCAGGAACGGATGGCGATGCCACAGCGGAGCAAGGCTTGCGCAAGGTGCGGGTCGTCGGCACGGAACAGCAGATAATTTGCCGCGCCCGCGACGACCTGACAGCCGCAGGAACGCAAAAAATCCGCAAGCCGCGCGCGTTCAGCAGCGACGAGTTCGCGCACCCGTGTTTCCCAGGACGACGCGCCGCACTGCCCCGGCGCGGACTGTTTTTCCGCCAGTTCCGCGCGCATGACGGCACAGCCCGCCGCCTGCGCCACCGCTCCGACCGCCCAAGGGCGCAGTGAATCCGCAAGCCGCCGCGCGACGGCAGCCGAACCGCACAGCGCGTAGCCCAGCCGGATGCCCGCCATGCCGTAAAACTTGGTGAACGCGCCCACCACGACCACATCCGGGAATTCGTGGCGGCAGGAAAGCAACGCGCGGATACCGTCCTCTGCCGCCGCCGAAAACGGCGCGAAGCACGCGTCCACAACTAACAGCACCGATTTCTGCGCGCAGAGCGCGGCAAGGGCGCGGATCGTATCAATATCAGTGACCGTGCCCGCAGGATTGGCGGGGCTTGCCAAAAACAGCAAATCCGCGCCGTCAAGCAGGGGCGCAAGGCGCGGCAAATCCGCCGTGACAAGCGCAAAGCCGTGTTCCGGCGCGGGCAGGAAATGATCCACCGCGCAACCGTGCAGGTGCGCGGCGCGCGCATACTCGCTGAACGCCGGCTCGATGACGACGATTTTCTTGCGCGGGGCAGCCGAGCGGATGAGCGCGTACAGCACGTCAACCGCACCCGCGCCGCAGACAACACAGTCCGCGTCAAGCGCGGCAGCCGGACATACGCCCAGCGACCAGAACTGCGCGAGCAGCGAGCGCAATTCCGTGCACGACGAATCGGGATAGCGCGCCAGCGAATCCGTATCGAGCGCGAGCGCGGCCAACGCCGACTGCGTGGCGGGATGTACGCCCAGCGGCGCGACGTTCGCGGAAAAATCAAGCAGACCGGGCTGTGCGCCGCCGTGGCTCATCGTCGTTCGCTCCTTGTCATCGTTTCACCGTCCCATCCCGTGCCGCAACGCCGCCAGCTTGACAATCGTACAGACGACCAGCGCGATGACGGCAGCCGCCTGCATCAGCGTGACGGCGCGGCGGATGTCGGCTCGCTCCGGGGCGCGGACGGCATTGCCCAACGGCGGACGCGCCTCAAACACCCCGCCGTAATACGCGCCGCCGCCGAGCCGCAAACCGAGCGCACCGGCAACGGCAGATTCGCTGTGGGCGGCATTAGGACTTTGGTGCTGGGAACGGTCGCGCAGATACGTGCTGACGGCACGGACGAAATCATAGCGGAACAGCCGCCGGGAAAACAGCGCAAGCCCGCGCAGCACGCCCGCACCGACAATCAGGCAGAACGCAGAAATCCGCGCGGGCAGGTAGTTCACCACATCGTCCAGCCGCGCGGCGGCCGTGCCGAAAAAGCGGTAGCGGTCGTTTTTGTAGCCGACCATGCTGTCCATCGTGCTGACCGCCTTGCACAGCAGCGCGAGCGGCGCGCCCCCGGCGGCATAGGCAATCATCGGGGCGACCACGCCGTCGCACGTGCTTTCGGCGACGCTCTCCACACACGCCCTGACGATGCCCTCCTCGTCCAGACGATCCGTATCGCGCCCGACAATCCGGGCGACCGCCACGCGCCCTGCCGCCACCGACGTTCCCGCCTGTGCGTCCACGTGCATCGCCTCGTCCCGCAGGCTGCGCGCGGCAAGGCACTGATAGCCCCAGAACACGTCAAGCAGGCAGGCCGCCGCCAGCAGCGGACGGCAGTGCAGCCGCGCCCCCGCAAAAGCCAGCCCGTACAGCAGCAGGAACGGCACGGCGAACGCATACGCGCACGTCACCGCCGCGAACAACGCCCCCGCAAGCCGCTCGCCCCGCGCCGTCGCCGGGAACGCCGCCCTGAACACCCGCTCCAGCCGCACAATCAGCCGCCCGAACCACACCGCCGGATGGGGCAGCCAGCGCGGGTCGCCCAGCAGCGCGTCCAACGCAAACGCCACCGGCAGGCGGAACAGCTGATACCACAGAAACCACTTCATGCGCTCATCCTCACCACGACACACCCGCCACGCCGTCCACCGCCACGCGCCCCCAGCGGAAGCCGCCGCACGGAGTCTGCCAGGCATAGTACGGGTCGGTCTCCGCGCCGCAGAACGGCCAAGGGCAGAACTGGCTGAACAACGCCATCTGCGTGCCGCCGTGCGCGACGACCGTCACCAAATGCGTCCCGTCGTCCGCCGCCACCTGCTCCCGCACGATATGCGCGAACGCCGCCGCCTGCCGCACCCGAAAATCCGCGACACGCTCGCCGGGACTGACCGCCGACGGCGGACAAGGAACGTTCCCGCCGCCGTCCACAAATGCCCGGTACGCCGCGGCCGTCGCAGGATCGGCACACAATTCGTCCGCCGTGCGGTTCTCGAACAATCCAAAATCCATCTCGCGCAGGTCAGCGACGACGCGCTGTTCCGCCTGCGGGAACAACAGCGCCGCCGTCTGCACCGCCCGCCGCAGCGGAGAGACGTACACGACGCGCGGCGACAGCATCTGCGCGCGGACGGTGGGCGAAACCTCCCGCGCAAAGGCGGCAAGCCGCTCCCGACCGCGCGCCACCTGCTCCCTGCCCTGCGCGCACAGATCCTCGTCCGTCATGCAGCCCGCATACCGCCGTTCCAGATTCGCCTGCGTCGCGCCGTGGCGGAACACCAGCAACTGCCAGTCCGCCCGCTCCTGCCCGGCAAGGCTGCCCTTGATGACACGGGCAACGCCCGCCACCACAAGCACCACGCAGTCCGCAAGGGACGCGAGCGCGATGTTCAGCCGACCGTTCGCCTCACGGTCAGCGCGGGCAGCCGCGTCCGCCGGAATGATGCCCAGCCCCGTTTCGGTCGCGATGACCGCGCGGTAGGACGCAATGCGGCAGCACACGGACGAAAATGCCGGGCACGGCGCATGCTCCGCCGCAAAATCGCGCGCGTCGTCCGCCGTCACCGTGCGGCAGTCCGCCGCCGCAACGCCAATCGACCGGCAAAAATCGTGCCGCCCGCTGTGTTCGCCGCCCAGCACCAAAATCATCGCGTTCCCCCGCTCATGCCCGCGCCGCCAGCAGCGTCACCGCCGCAAGGCTCGCCAGCTCGGCAACCTGCACGAACCAGCCCGCCGTGTCGCCCGTAATGCCGCCGAACTGCCGCCGCGTCAGCCAAAAATACCCGGCGAACACGACGACCTGCGCCCCCGTCGCCGCAACGCCGTACCGACCGAAAAGCCAGGTCATCGCCGCACCGCCCGCCACGAACCAACAAACGCTCCACACCGCCGTACACCGCCGCGCCGCCGCGTCGGCAAACGTCCGCACCAGGCCGCTGTCCTTTGCCGCCGGGAACACCGCCACGGAACACGCGCTGAGCAGCCGGGACAGCACGAACGACGCGCAGACGCACAGCCACGGCGCGAGCCGCTCCCGCCCGACCGCGCCGTCCGTCCGCCGCCACAGCACCAGCGCGAGCACGAACTGCGCGAGCACGTACAGCACACAGCCGAGCACCGCGAACGCCCCCGCATGGCTGTCCTGCATAATCGCCAGCTTCCGCTCGCGCCCGACATGACTCGCCAGCGCGTCGCACGTGTCCATAAACCCGTCAAAATGAATGCCGCCCGTCACCGCCACGGGAAAAACCACCGCGCACAGCGACACGAGCAACCCGTCACGAACGAACAGCACCGCCGCCGCAACCGCCGCGCCCACCACCGCGCCCACCAGCGGGAACGCGCACAGCAGGAAGCGCATGTTCCGCGCGCTCCATGCCACGCGCGGCACGGGAATACGGGAAAACAGACCGAACGCAAGCGCGACCGCCCTCAAAAACGCCATCATGCCCCCAAGCAGCCCGCGACGATACGCACACGGCCCGCCGCATTATTGTACAACACGCCCCCGCGCCGTTGCAAGCCACCCCGCAACCGCCCCACGGATTCACAAGGCGGTATTTGGTACACCAAATTCGCCCACAGCACTCGACAAAGCGGTATTTTGCGCACCAAATTCGCCCGCAGCACTCGACAAAGTGAAATTTGGTGTACCAAATTCGTTCCCAGCACTCGACAAAGTGGTATTTGGCGCACCAAATTCGTCCACAGCACTCGACAAAATGAAATTTGGTGCGACAAATTTTTTCCCAGCACTCGACAAAGTGAAATTTGGCGTACCAAATTCGTTCGCACAACTCCGTGTGATGACATCGGGCGCACCAAATTTGTTCGCGCAAGTCTGTATGATGATATTTGTTGCACCAAATTCCTTCGCACAAGTCTGTGTGATGAAATTTTGCGCACCGAATCCGTCCATACAAACCTGCGCGACGACATCGGGCGCGACGGATTCGTCCGTGCGGGGGTGCGTCAGGGTTTCAGCGGGAGCGCGATGCCGGCGACGACGGCGTAGACAGCATCACAGGCGGCCGCCCACTGGCGGTTCACGGCGGCGAGCACGAATGCGTAGCGGCGCGACGGGGCGGGAATGTCGCCGCCGAGGGTGATTTCGTTGCTGACGACGATGCAGTCCGCGCACCGCGCCGCAAGGGCGCACAGTTTTTCGGTCACCGCGTCGGCGGCGGCCGGTTCCGCGCACGGTGCGGGCGGCTTTCCCGACGGATAGAGGAAATTCGCCGTCAGGTTGCCACCGTCCTCAACGAGCACGACGGCGTTGTCCGGCACGGCGGGAACGCTGTCCGTGTCCTGCCATTCGACCGTGGCGAATCCCTTGCCCGCACGGGCGGCGCGGTGCTTCGCTATGCGCACGCGCGTGTCGCCGCCGGAAGCGGGGTCGAGCGTGGCGACGTACACGAGTGGCGCACCCGATTGTTCCGCGCGCGCGCAGGCAAGCCGCTCCGCAAACGCGCTCTTGCCGCTTGCCGCGCCGCCGAGCACCAGCACGTTCATAGCGGACGGTACGCCGGAATCCGCAGGTCGCCGAACGTCGCCGCGCCGCCGTACACCGTGAGCGCCATGTCCAGCAGCGGCAGCAGCGTCATGCAGCCGCTCCCCTCGCCCAGGTGCATGCCTGCCTGCACGGGCGCGGCAAGTCCCAGTTCGGCAAGCACCAGGCGGCTCGCCGGTTCACTGCCGACGTGGCTCGCAAACAGGTAGCCGCGCACCGCCGGGCACAGGCGCACCGCAACGAGCGCGGCAACCTGCGAAATCAGCCCGTCAACGATGACCGCCGTCCGCCGCGCCGCCGCGCCGAGCATACAGCCCGCCATGCCCGCGATGTCGAACCCGCCGAGCTTGGCAAGCACGTCAATCGGATCGGAAGCGTCCGGGGCGCGCGCGGCAATGCCCTGCTCAATCACGCGGATTTTATGCGCCACGCCCGCCGCGCTCAGCCCCGCGCCCGCGCCCGTCACGGCGTGGGGCGGCAACGCGAGCAGCACCGAGGCGACCGCGCTTGCCGTGGTCGTGTTGCCGATGCCCATTTCGCCCGTGGCAATCACCGCGTACCCCCGATCGATTAACTCCTGCGCGAACTGCGCGCCCGTCCGCACCGCCTGTTCCGCCTGCGCGCGCGTCATCGCGTCCTCATGCAGAAAGTTGCGCGTGCCGCGCGCGACGTGCTGGTCGGTCATCTTCTCGTGCACGACGGGAGCGAGCATCCCCATATCGACGGGGAACACGTCGCACCGCGCGACGCGCGCCATGGCGCACACCGATGCCGTACCCGCGCAGATGTTCCGCGCCACCGCCGCCGTCACGGACGAGTCGGTCTGCGTCACGCCCTCCGCCACAATGCCGTTGTCCGCGCAGAACACCGCGAGCGCGCGGCGGGGAATCGCGGGCCGTTCCGTCCGCTGGACTGCCGCCAGCCGGCACACCGCGTCCTCCAGCAGCCCGAGCGCGCCGAGCGGCTTGGCAATCGTGTCCCAACAGGCGCGCGCCCGTGCCGCATACTGCGCGTCGGCAGGGGAAACCGCCGTCAATATATCGTCCGTCATATTATCCTCACTTGCATGATGCCGAATGCTTTTATCCGCTCGTCGCCTGCCGCATAGTGCCGGGCAGTCACGCCGTTTATGTCGTCGATGCCGTCGCCGTCCGTGTCTTTTCTGGTCGCGTCGATAAAAAAGATGTTGCCCGATTCGGCGCGGTCAAACAGCGCGATATGCGTCACCCGATCCGTTCCCGGCTCGCCCATAAACAGCAGGTCGCCCAATGCCACCAGACGCGCATAGTCCGCGTACAAATCCGCCGACGACGCATCGTCAAACAGGAGGCAGTACGGGGAATCTTCCACCGCGTAGCCGTAACAGCGGACGACCAGTCCCGAACAGTCCAGGCGCAATGCCGCGCGCAATGCGTCCTGAGCGCCCCATGCGTATTCCGTCTCCGCGTCCCGGTATTGCACGGCAAACGCGAATGCCTGCGCCGCAATGACCGCCGGGCAGTCAACCGTCCTGCCAGCACCTGCCGTGTCATGCGCCATGACGCAGGAACACAGGGTCAGACACGCCGCCAGCGCAAAAACGACCGCCCTCACCGTGCGCACCCGCCGCAGGAATGTCCCGCCGGACAGCCGCCGTTGCCGCCGCACTTGGCGCATCCCGCCCGACCGCATGTGCTGAAATCCTGCGCGGCGCGGACGAAATTGCGGGCGAACGCGGGATTGCTCGGAAAATACAGGTGCGGGAAGCCCGCGACGATGTTCGCCGTGCGGGACGTGCCGCAGGGCAGGCGCATGTCCGCGACCGGCGCGGCGGACTCGATGCACTGCCACACCGTACCGTCGGGTTTCTGCGCGGTGAACGCGCCGCCGTTGTGCGTCGTGTCAAAATAGTGGAATTCGTGCGCGCGGATCTGGTCGCCTTTCCGGCACAGGAACGTGTCTTCGTTCGCCGTCAGCGTGACATAGCCGAAGCGCACCAGATGCCCCGTGTTCTCGAACGTGCCCGCCAGAACGCCCGCAAGCTTGAGATAGAGGAAGCCTCCGCATTCGGCAAGCACGGGCGCACCACTGCGGCAGAACGCGCGGACGCTCTGGAGCATTGCCGTGTTCGCCGCCAGCTGCGCCGGGAACAGCTCAGGATAGCCGCCGCCCAGGTAGAGTGCCTGGCAGCCGTCCGGCAGGCGGTGGTCGCGCAGCGGGGAGAACGGCACGAGTTCCGCGCCGAACGCGGCGAGCAAGTCCAAATTCTCGCGGTAATAAAAGCAGAACGCCTCGTCCTGCGCAAGGGCAATGCGGACGCGCGCGCCGGTCTCCTCCGGCACGGCAGTATCATCGTATTCCAGCGGCGCGGCGGACTGCGCGATGCGCATGAGTGCCGCCACGTCCAGCGTCTGCGCCGAAACACGCGCAAGCGCGTCAAGTTTCTGCCGCAAGTCCGGCACGGCATCCGGCGTGACCAGACCAAGATGACGGCTTGCGACGGAGAACGCATCGTCCGGCGGCAAAAAACCCACGGCGCACACGCCGCATTCGCGGGCAATCGCGGGCGCAAGGCGTTCATACTGCGCGGGGGAACAGCGGTTCAGGATGACCCCATGGATGCCGCTGCGGTCGCCGTCGCGCTCGCGGAACGCGGCAAAGCCGTTGATTTCCGCGCACAGCGAAAGGCTCTTCCCTTTCGCATCGACCACGAGAATCACCGGGCAGGAAAGCGCGCGGGCAACGTCGTAAGCACTGGCGGATTCCGTACCCGCCACGCCGTCGTAGAATCCCATCGCGCCCTCGCAGACAGCAACGTCCGCGCCCTGCACCTGGCGGGCGAACAGCGTGCGCGCCTGTGCGGGGGGCGTAAAGAACAGGTCGATAGTGCCCGCCGGACGGCCGGAGACCTGCCGGTGGAACAGCGGGTCGATGAAGTCGGGGCCGCATTTGACCGCCGCCGCGTTCGCGAGCAGCCTGAGCAGGGCGCACGTTACGGTCGTCTTGCCGGACGCGCTGGCGGGAGCGGCAATCAGGATGCGGGGAATGACGCGCGTACTCATGAATGCAGGGTGACCAACCACACGGGATTCTGCGCCGCCAGAAGATGATACGCGCCCGCCGCCTTCGTCCGCGCCACCGAAAGCTGCGCCGCCTCATAGTCGCGTCCAAGTGCGCGGGCGGTCGCTTGCAGTTGCGCGAGCGTCTCAAGCGTGACGCAGGCGGCGACGACGCGGGCGGCGGGATTTTTCTGGTACACGGCGCGGAGTATCGCGTCCATGTCGCCGTCCGAGCCGCCGACAAAAACGGCAGCGGGCGCGGGCAAGCCGGAAAGCACCTGGGGCGCACGGCCGGGGCAGACCGCCACGTTGACCGCGCCCGCTTTGGTGCGGTTCTGGCGGATAAGGGCGCAGGCGGCGGCGAGCTGTTCCACAGCGTACACGGCGCAGTGCGCGCTGCGGGCAAGATCCATGCTGACCGCACCCGTTCCCGCGCCGATGTCCCATACGGTCTCGCCGTCGCGGACGGCAAGGAGCGCGAGCGCCGCCGCGCGGACGAACTGCTTGGTCATCGGAATGAGGGGGGCGCGGCTCCTGACGAAAAAATCGTCCGGGAGCGCGGCGCGCGGCAGGTCGGGGACGGCGTGCGTGACGAGGACGCAGGCGAGGCGTTCGTCGTAGTCGTCGCGGGCAAGGATTTCGGCGGGCGAGCCGGAAAAAATATGTTCTGCTGCCGAATATGAAAGGCGGCTTCCCACGGTCAGCGTCGCGTCGCACTCGCGGTCGAGCAGGAATTGGGCGATAGCACGGACGGTGATGCTGCCGCCGGTGAGGAAAAAGGTGCGGGGAGCGTAGGACAGCGCGATGCCGAGGTCGCAGTCCGTGCCGTGCGCGCTCGCAAGATGCCACTCCTGCCACGGCTCGCCGATCCGCGCGGCAAAATATTGGGCGGTCGTGATGCCGCACAGCGTCCGCACCGTCCAGCCCTCCGATTCCAGCAGCGCGCGCAGGCCGGTCGCGCCGCTGTAAAAGCCCGTGTCCCCGCTGAAGACGGCGCAGGGGGTTCCGTCCGCGGCGGCAAAGGCGGCGGCAATCGTCCGCGCGTCGAACGCGGCGAGCGTCTTTCCCCGCACGAGATGCTGCACGGCGGCAAGCACACGTTCCGCCCCCGCCACGAGCGGCGCGGCAGCCAATGCGTCGCGGGCTTCCTGCGTGAGCGTGGCGGGATTTCCCATGCCGATTCCGATAAGCGTACAGGTCCGCATTCAGTCCCCCAGCAAGCCGGTCAGCGCGGCGAAAAAGTCGCGCGCGCGCAGGGCGGCAAGCAGGTCGTCCGCCGAAAAGAACAGCGTCCCGTCCTGCGCCGCGCAGTCGGCGGGCGGGCGGAGCGCGAAGATTTCCATGCCGCGTTCCTGCGCGGCAGCGATTTTCTCCGCGAATCCGCCCGCCGCGCCGCTTTCTTTGGTCACCAGAATACGGCAGTCGTACTCGGCGAACAGCGATTTGTTCAGCTCCGTGCTGCACGCGCCGTGCAGGGCGATAATGTGCGCCGGGTCAATTCCTGCCGCGCGGCACGCCTCGATCGATTCGGACGACGGGAGCACGCGCACGTACAGGCGCTCCTGCCAGCCGGGCAACGCGGTAAACGGCGCGAGCGTACTGCTTCCCGTGGCGACGAACACATTGCCCGTCGTCCCGGCGAGCGCGCTGACCAGCGCGGGAAGGTCGTCGAATTCGCGCAGATTCGCTGCCGAAACGGGCTGAGCCGGACGCGCGAGGCGGAAATACGGCACGGCGGCACGGCGGCTTGCCGCGCGCAGGTTGCGGGAGATTTCGGCGGCATAGGGATGCGTCGCGTCCACGATTGCGTCGAACGGCGGCACGAGCGCGGCGATTGCGTCCGCGTCAAGCCGTCCGTGCAAAATACGGAGCGCGCCCGCAGAATCCCGGACGTTTTTGCGCAGCAAGTCCGCGCCATAATCGGTCGCCACGCTCACGGTGACGGAATGCCTGGCGGCGAGGGCTTGTTGCGTAAAGGCGGTGCCTTCGGTCGTCCCGGCGAACACGAGGAGATTCACGGCTGATACCCCCGCGGCGTGACGAGTTTTTCCGTGCCGTTGACCGTCAGGATTTTTGTCGTGCTGTTCCCGACGAAAGCCGTGCAGGACATATCGAGCTCAGCGCGCGCGAGGTCGGCGAGCGTGCAGGTGCGGCACGTCTCCCCCGCCCGACCGGCGTTGCGCACCCACCCGCACGGTGTCTGCGGCGCGCGAGTCTCCAGCAGGATGGCGCAGGCATTCCGCAGCGAATCGGGGCGGTGCGCGCTGCGCGGGTTGTACAGCGCGATGCAGAAATCGCCCTGCGCCGCCGCGCGGAGGCGTTTTTCAATCGTCGCCTGCGGCGTGAGCAGGTTGCTCAATGAGATGACGCAGAAATCGTGCGCGAGCGGCGCGCCGAGCAATGCCGCGCCCGCCAATGCCGCCGTCACGCCCGCGACAACTTCAATCCGAACGGCAGCAAAAGCGTCGTCCGCGGCGGCAATCTCACAGGCAAGGCTCGCCATGCCGTATACGCCCGCGTCCCCGCTGCACACGAGCGCGACCGTTTTTCCGTCCGTCGCCATACGCAGCGCGCGCTCGCATCGTTCGCGCTCCTTTGTCATGCCTGTGGCGCAGACCGGCGTGTGCGGAAACAGCGGGGCGACCATATCCGTGTACGCCGTGTAGCCCGCAATCACGTCCGAGAGCGAAAGCGCGTCCCACGCCGCCTGCGTCATGCCGTCACGGCTGCCGCCGCCGATTCCGATAATAAAAAGGTCTGCCATATCCGCATTGTATCACGCAAAAACGGCAACGGCAACCGTCATGCCGTCCCGCGCCGTCTTGCGCACCAAAAGCCAGTCCGCCGTCGTCCGCGCCGCCCGTACCGCCGCGCGCTCGCACACGCAGTCCGTTCCCGCCGTCCGGCGCACGAAATCGGACGAAGCGAAGTCGCCCGGAATCGCGTCCAGCTCCGCCGCCGGGAACGTGACGAACGGAACGGCAAGCGACGACGCGAAGTCGGCAATCGCGCGCTCGTCTTTTTTCAGCTCGACGCTCGCGACCACGCCGACCAGCGCGATGTCCAGTTCGCGCTCCGCGAACACCGATCGCACGAACGCGGACAGCGCGTGACCGTCCGTATTTTTTTTGCAGCCGATTCCCACGGCGAGCACCTTTTTTCCCGCCAGCACCGCCGCGCTGATTTTTTTCGCCGCCGCGCGGTCGGGCAACGCAAAGCCATGGCGTTTTGCCCAGTCGTCAACCGCCCAAAGCCCGCGCACGTCGGTCGCCGTCGTTACCACGGGAACAGCACCGACCGCCTGTGCAAGCGTCCGCGCCGCCTCGTTCGCGCCGCCCCCGTGCCCGCCCAAAAGCGGCACGGCGAACTGCCCGCCCTCGTCCAGGCAGACCACGGCAGGATCGCGCGCCTTGTCCCGCACGAACGGCGCGATGCCCCGCACGGCAATGCCCGCCGCACCCACGAACACGATGAGCGTCCGCGTCCCGGCATGTGCGGCGGCAAACTGTTCCGCGCAAAAACCGGCAAGCGGCGGATGCCGGTCGCCAAAACAGCGCACGGTGATGAACGGCGGATGCCCCGGCTCGCCGTCCGTACCGCTCGCGACGATTTTTTCCATGAGTTCCGCGCCTTTTTCGCTGAAACACGCCACCGCCACGCGGTCAAAACCAAACGAAACGCGCGCCGGGCGGAACGCGGTGGCAAACTGCCGGTCGTAGAGCTTGCTCGGCTCGGAACGGTCGCCCAAAACATCGCCCACAAGGACGAGCGCGGTCTTGGTGATGCCTGCGGCGGCGGCCTGCTCCGCAATGTCGCCCAGCGTCCCGCGCACGATTTGCTCGTCCTGCCAGCTCGCCTTGTAGACCACCGCGCACGGTGTCCGCGCCGTGTACGTGCCGCCCACAAGCAGCTCACGGGTCAACGAGGCAATCATGCCGGCAGAGAGGAACAGCACCATCGTCGCGCCGTGGCGGCTGAGCGCGCGGATAGATTCGCGTTCGGGAACGGGTGTCCTGCCCGCCATGCGGCTGACAATCACCGTCTGGCTCACGCCCGGCACGGTCAGCTCTCTTTTAAGCGCGGCGGCGGCGGCGAACAGCGATGAGACACCCGGCACGACCTCATAGGCAACGCCCGCCACGTCGAGCCGCTCCATTTGCTCGCGGATTGCGCCGAACAGCGCGGGGTCGCCCGTATGCAGGCGCACGCAGTCCTTGCCTTCCCGTGCCGCCCGTTGCAGCAGCGCGTCCGTCTCATCAAGCGTGAGCAGCGCGCTGTCGTGCACCTCGCAGCCCGGCTTGCAGTACGAAAGCAGCTCGCCGTTCACAAGGCTGCCCGCCCACACGACCATATCCGCCCGCTCCAAAAGCCGCATGCCGCGCACGGTAATCAAATCCGCCGCGCCGCTTCCCGCACCTACAAAATATATCATCGAGAACCGCCCACGATGACGACCGAAAGATATGCATCGCGGAACACATCGTCGCCTGCGTCGCGCAACGCCGCGCCGCACAGCACGCGCTGACCGGGAAGCGATGCCCGCTGCACCAGCACCGTGTCCGCGAGCAGCCCGCATTCGTCAATCAGGGCGAGGATGCCGCGCAAATGCCGCCCCGCTTTCATCAGGATTTTCGTGCCGTCCGCGCGGAGGGCTGCCTCCAGTTTCCCTGCCGAAAAATATGCGTCCGCCGGAATAATCGCGGCGCATTCGTCCCGGCCGCACAGGCTGACGGACGCGGCACACGCGGCGGCGGAAAACGAATGCACGCCCGCCACGAACTGCACGGGAAATCCCGCCGCCCGCACCCGCTCGACAACGTGCGCCGCCGTGGCATAGAGCGACACATCGCCCAACGAGACGAACGCGACGTTTTTTCCCTGCCGCAGGAACGCCGCGCAGGAAGCGGCAATCCGACCGTACGCCGCCGCCACTTTTTCCCGGTCGCGCGTCATCGGCACGGGGCAGAACACCGTCTCCTTTCCGCGCATATCGACCGCGCCGCGCACCGCATCATACGCAAGGTGGCGCGTATCGTCGCCACGCCCCGTCTCAGGAAAGCAAATCACGTCGCATCCGTCCAAAACCCGGACTGCCCGCACGGTCAGCAGCTCGGGGTCGCCCGCGCCGATGCCCACCGCATAAAAAATCGCGTCACTCATAGCGACAGTATACCACAAAAAACGCTTTTCTGTTATACTCGTGCCATGACGACGGGACTGGAATACGTGCCGCTCACCGAACGGGTCGGCTATTTCAAGGGCGCGACGAACATCGGGGTGATTGCCGAGCCGCAGGACGACGGCACGCGGCTGTGGCTGGTGGACACGCCCAACACGGTCGCGCTCACCAAATGCCTGTGGGGCGAACTGCAACGGCGTTTTCCGCGCCCCAGGCTGGACGCGATCATCAACACGCACTCGCATGCCGACCACTGCGGCGGGAACGTCTTTCTGCGGGAGCTGACCGGCTGCGCCGTCTGGGCGACCAAGGGCGAAAGCGTACTCATGGAACTGCCGATTTTGCAGACCGCGCTCGTCTACGGCGGCTCGCCCATCAAGGACATCGAATCGAAATACCTCAAGGCCGACCCCTGCCCCGTTGACCGCATCATGCGCGAGGGCGAGCAAATCCCGCTGGCACAGCACCTGCGCATCGACCCGATCGCGCTGCCCGGCCATTACATCGACATGGCGGCCGTCCGCGTGCAGGACGGGCAGCGCAGCGTCTGTTTCCTTGCGGACGGCATTTCCGGGCGCAACGTGATACAACGCTACTGGATCCAGTACCTGTTCAACGAGCACGAATTCAAGTCGTCGCTCCTCAAAATCAAGGACATCCGCGCAGATGCCTATGTGCCCGGTCACGGGGATATGGTGACGGAAATCGAAGGGCTGGTCGAGCTGAACCTGCTTGCCGTCCTAGAGACCGAGGCGATGATTGAGGACGCGCTGACCGAGCCGCTCACCTTTGAGGAAATCCTCAAGACCGTGGCGGACCGCAACCAGATACCGCTCAAAGTGAGCCAGTTCGAGCTGATTGGCAGCACCGTGCGATCCTATCTTTCGAGCCTCCATGCCGAAGGCCGGATCGCCTACGAAATCACCGGCAACAAAATGCGCTGGAAAAAAGTCACTCCCACGCCGTGAGGATAGCCACGCCGCTCGACGTGCCGATCCGCGTCGCCCCGGCGGCAATCATCGCCCGCGCCGCCTGCGCCGTGCGGATGCCGCCGCTCGCCTTTACGCCCATGCCCGCGCACACGACCGTGCGCATCAGCGACACGGCAGAAACCGTCGCACCGTTGGGGAGCGCGTTGCCGTCCGCGTCCTTGGGCGTGGCGAATCCCGTGCTCGTCTTGACGAAATCCGCGCCCGCACGAACCGCGCACCGGCATGCCTGCGCAATCTCGTCGTCGGTTAGGTAGCACGTCTCCAGAATAACCTTGACGATGCCCGCCGCCACCCCGCCATGCGCCACGCGGACGACCGCCGCGATGTCCTGCTCCACGGCATCCCAGCGGTGTTCCTTTGCCGCGCCGATGTCGATAACCATGTCCACTTCCGCCGCGCCGTGCCGGATCGCGTTCGCCGCCTGCGCCGCCTTGTCCTCCGTGCCGTCCGCACCGAGCGGAAAGCCGACCACCGTGCAAACCGCCACGTCCGAGCCGGCAAGCAGCCGCGCGGCAAGCGGCACGTGCACGGGATTCACGCAAACGGACGCAAAGCCGTACTGCCGCGCCTCAGCGCAGAGCCGTTCGATGTCGCCGCGCGTCGCCGTGGCGGCAAGCTGCGTGTGGTCAATCATCCGCGCCACTGCGGTTCTGTCCATATTCATCGCTGTTTCCCTCACTGCTTGCATGCCGCTGCCTCCCCGTGCGCCGCTTCTCCTGCCGCATGGCTAAGCAGCGCGCCGATCTGCTCGTCCGTGTACGGGCTGACATAGCCGCGGTCGCACAAATGCGCCTGGCTCCAGCGCAGCATCTGCACCAACACGGGGACGAAGCTCCGCCCGCGCCCGGTGAGCGTGTACTCCACTTTGGGCGGCACTTCCTTGTAAACCTCGCGGTGGATAAAGCCGTCGTCCTCCAGCTCGCGCAGCTGCTTTGTCAAAGTCGATTGCGTGATCCCGTCGAGCCGCCGCAACAGCATGCCGAACCGCTGCACCTTGCTGACGGCGATATACCACAGAATGAGGAATTTCCATTTGCCGCCCAGCACCGACTGCAACGTGCTCATCGGCACGCACCGCGCCATAACGTCTTCTTTCGTGAATTTGTTGTCCGCCACCGCACCGCTCCTGTTTTCATTCTACCGCATCGCCGCCCAACACGCAACCGACACAGTATCGTTTTTGACACTACCACCAAAAAAAGACCGTACTTGCGCGCACATACCAAGCGGCTTATACTGAAAGCACCAAAACGACGTTTTCGGAGGTACAAAATGCACTACACCGGCACGATCTGGCGGCCGCCGTACGAGGCATGGTCCGCGCTGCTGCAAGTCACGGCGGGCTGCACGCACCACGCCTGCAAATTCTGCACGCTCTACGACGACATTCCGTTCAAATTCCGCCTGTCCCCGGCGGAAGAAATCGAGGCGGACCTGCGGGAACTGCGCCGCCTTACGCCCGACGTGACGCGGCTGTTCCTGACCGGGGCAAACCCGTTCGTGCTTTCGCCGGAAAAACTGCGGAACATCGCGTACACGGCAAAGCAGCACCTCCAGCGGCTGAGGACGATCGGCTGCTTCGCGCGGATAACCGACATCACGCCCAAAACCGACGAGGAACTGCGCCACCTGCGCTCCTGCGGGTACACCGGCATCACGATCGGTGTGGAGACGGGCGACGACGACGCGCTGGCGTTCATGCGCAAAGGCTACGCCGCCGCCGACATCCTGACGCAATGCCGCCGGCTCGACGAGGCGGGAATCGAATACAACGTCTTCTACCTCACGGGTATCTGCGGCACAGGCAACGGCGCGCGCGGGGTCAAAAACACGCTGAACATCCTCAATCGGCTCAGCCCCCGCATTATCGGCGCGTCCATGCTGACCGTCCAGCCCGCGTCCGAGCTGTACGCCGAAATACAGCACGGGAACTGGACGGAAGCGGGCGAGACCGAAAAATACGAGGAGCTGAAACTGCTCATCCAGGGGCTGACGATACGGACGCACTTTGCCGCGCTCGGCGCGTCCAACGCCGTCCAACTGCACGGCAACCTCCCCGCCGACCGCGCCGCACTGCTTTCGGCAATCGACGGCCTGCTTGCCCGCCACGACGAAGCCGCTCTGCGCCACTACCGCACAAACCTGAAGCATTTGTGAGCGCCGCGCGGGGAAAACACTTGCTTTTTCCCAAAAAACACGATATTATACAGGTAGAGTCCTTGGTTGGTGAAAGTCGGCTTTCATGCCGTGCGTTTCTTCGGAAACCTAGCCGCTGATAGGACTCAGTTTTTTTGCCTCAAGCGGATTTCTGTCGGTGTAAAATGCTCCGTAAAACCTGTTAGCCCGTTCGTCAAAAATATCATGCACCAGTTTTATTTTTTCCCGCCGCGGCGGGCATTTCAATTATAGTATATATGATAATCCCGTAAGGTATATATGGTACGACCGTAATGTATATACATTAGCACCCTTAAAGTATATACTTTAGCGCCGTAATGTATATACTTTACGAACGCAACATATATATCATATTTAAATTTCCGGCGGCGGGCAAAAAATACTGCCCGAACGGGCGGACGGGTACGCAAAAAAACGGATGCTTCTGCATCCGTTTTTTTGTGCGCATACCCGCTTGTTTTCTAGCACAAGGGGCAAAGGGTGGTGACCTTCGCAATTGTTTTAACATCTCTATCACTTTCAAGTCTACTTTTTTCTAAATGTGTAAAATTGTCAAGCTCAGTTTCGCTATAAGACTTAACTGCAGCATTTTCAAACTTACTATGAATTCCATAATATTCAAATTCACTTAATGTTCTTGGTTTCTTTGATGTAATAAATCCTTTAGTTTTAAAAGAATCTTGTCTATCTCTATCTCCAAAATATTCATTATTGATATACCCCCCATCTGCTCCTTCAGTAAACTTTGAATATAATAAATCATTATTTCCAGCACGATCTTTTAGTTGTTCATTAAAGTACATACCTCCTATACCTCTATGTATATATTTATTATCTTGATTATATGCATCCAACTTTTCTTTGTCAATGTTTCTTACATCCAAAATTGAATAAGAATCATTTACTAGTTTAATACTTGAAGATAATTCATCTAATCTTACAGCGCCCTCAACAACCTGTCCCTTGTCAGTAGTTCTATTATAATAAGGCAAACCTTTAAAATATACAATACCTTTCAAGTGAGTTTCTGATGTATTTGTAAGTTGGCTCATATCACCTTCAAATATGATATTTGTGAGTTGCCAATCTACATCTGCTTTTTTTGCATTTCCGTATATTATTAAATTACTAATATCTGATATTTTATATTTTTTGGCAAACTCTACTAATTTATCTATTTCAAAAGATCTAATTGATGCATCGTCATTTGCTTTTGCTGTATTACCATCTTCTTTAAATAAAGTATAATTTTCAACATCAACTAATTTACTACCATCCATAGATATGAAATGAGCATCTATCTGTAATTTTTCAGACTTATTATATTTCTCGTATATATTCAAGAAATGTTTAAGTCCAAGGTCTTTATCATGAGTTAAACCAAACTTTAATGTAGGTAAAGAATCGCCTTCCTTATTTTCTAAGTTAAGATTTTCATATATTTCTTCCCTTAGGGAACTTGACGCAACTAACACTCTATCTCCACGATCCTCATGAGAGACAATTTCAAGTCTACTAATATCAATATCACCTTTTAATGATTTTATATGATTATCAAAATAATCAAATTCACCAGATAAAGAAACTGTATATCCGTCAGATGCAGAAATATATAAATTATTACCATCCTTTGGATCTGGTACTTTATTTAGTTCGTTTAAATCTTCAAAACTTCCTAGTAGTTCATTATTTTCTGTCTTAGTTAAAGTGATTTTCTTTTCGGTTTGTGCGACAAGAGCTTGTAGAGCCTGTTTTGCCTCTTCTGCATTAAAAGCTTGCAGCATTTTTTCCAATCCTTCTGCGTTAGGA